>NZ_JALQCK010000069.1:0-30341 GCF_030464835.1 Paraburkholderia sp. WS6 | reverse complement strand
CGATTCGTCTTCTACCCACGACCGTCGGTCATGTGCCGTGTAGTCGAAGTTGCGCCGCCTAAACCACACCCACCACGCGAAAAAGCGGGATTCAGTTTCGCGGACTGCGTCGCCCTGCGCATCGCGCACAACGTACCGAGGCTTTGAAGTGGTCATAGACTTTTCCTGTTTCTAGGGCAGCGCGATCACGCACTCTAATTTCGTCCATCGCGTCATGCTCACTTCGCCGTGCGTATCTGCGATCCATGCCCCATCTGGATACGAACACAGACACAGCGAATTATCTGAGGACAGTATCTTGTCCGCCGCGGGCGACCAGTCCTGTCCGTTCGCAAGCATGATTTTCGCCAGATCAACAATCTGCGGGGTGATCCGCATAGTCAGGCGCCTATCTTGCAGCTCCGCGCAAATCCTGCTGGCATGCGCGGCGCACTTCGCTTGCTTGAGAATCGTCGCCATAAGTTTTCCTATGCTTCGCGAGCGGGTTCAACTAGGGGTGGCCACGGTGTTTTGCCGCTTTCCTGCACCGCAGCCACAACGCGCCGCAGAGCGGCCTTGTGGGCTGGTGTGGAACCGGCGATGGCTCGCAGATCGCCAAGCGCCGAGTCGAGACGGCGCTCATTCAGTTGGTACTCGCCGCTGCCGCCAAGGAGGCGATCAACGAACGAGAAACCTTCTTTAATGCCCATGAAATAACCGACCTTCTCCATCCGTCTGCGCACCTCAATTTCTTCTGGCGGTACGTCGACCTCAGTGAGAGCAAGCACATCGCGATCCGGCAGAGGGCGCGAATAGCGCTCGTCCAGTGCGTTATTCACGAAGGTGTATTGCCACGAAAAGAAGATTGTTGCCACCATTTCGTTTCCCCGTCGTTGCTTTTTCTCGGTCCTAGCGTTCTCTGAGCGCGGGCCGATACTCTACCGTGGTTTACTGAAGACGGCGTCACACCCTTTCCATGTGCCTCCATCCGGGCCGAGTTCATCCGTGTAACCCCGATCCAGAAACCACTGTAGCGTGTTGATCCACTCGCCAATGCCATCAACGCCGATTGTGCGGTAGGCGTCACCCGCCTAGTTGCGAATTGCGATCTGCATGCGGGGATATTGTGACCACTTGTCAACTGTATTGGTCTTCAAACCGCTGACGATGTCGCTATCGAACTCCGCGATACGCACTCCACTCACGAGGCGGCTTGCAAGATACTGTTCGCCGTCGTCCTCATCGTCGAAATCGTCATCGTCCGTCAGCCACGCGAGGCGTCCGATGCGCGCGATCTCCTCCGCGCCCGCAGCGGAAAACCCCCCTTGTTCGACGAGGCGTTGCTCCAGTTCCTCCGGCGTCTATGCATCGACATGCATTTCATCGTCAGCAGATACCGGCGCACCAGCAGTCACTCCCGGAGCATCCCCGCCAACGATCTGGTCCTTACCGTAGTTTGTTTCTACGCGCAGTTCCCGGCCGCCGTCACCGTCATCGTATTCCTTCAATATGACGGGTCGCTCTTCAATTCTGCCGTCAAAAATCTTTTGCCACATACCCCTCCCTTTTTCTCGGCTGGCTACCGTCTAAGAGCCGCCCCCCGGCAAGTCCGTTCACGGTTGCCCATATTCGCAGGCAACGGTGAAATGGATTTTCCTACTCGTGGTCTCGAAGATCTGCCAACGACTCTTCGAGCGTATCCGCAGCGTCGAAGTGCAGCTGCACAATGGCGTCATTCAGCGGCTCGCCCGATGGCATCTTGCGGGATTCGGCCGAGTCACGCAGCACGTTGATCGCAGCGCGGAGTGCGAGTGCAGGGGTCAACTTAGACATGGTTCGCTTTTCCCGGTTACCTCATCGCTTTCCGATGGCCTTGGCCGCCCACTCTTTGGCGGCGTTCACTATCTTCGGCATACGCTCCAATTTCTGCGCGCGGCGCTCGGCGACGATCTCACCACACGCATCTATGCATTCATCGCATATCGTCGCATCCGCAATGCCGCGGACGAGCAGTTTGGCAACGTGCTGGCTGTTTCCGCAAAAGTCGCAAAGCAACACATCATTGGCGCTTTTCATTGTGTCCTTTGCTTTTACGATCAGTGAGCGCAGATGAAGCAGAACGCCGAAACAGGCTCTGTGGGGGCCGAGCGAGCAGCCGACGCCATGACAAATTGACCTGCCAACAGCAGCGCCACGGCGAGAGCGAGATAAACCATGCCCCGCATTGTTGGCCCGCCTTCTTCACGCGCAATGCGGCCAATCGCAGACTCTCGGAATGGCTCACTCATTGCAACGCGAAAATCGACATAGAACAGCATTATGGCGAGCAGCCCAAGGATGACAGCAACCGCAGGCAATCCCGAGTAAAACGCGAGCGCGGCACATGCAACAACGAGCCAGCACAGCAACTTCCATGTCCAACAGGTCTTTCCCATCGTCGTATCTCTTACCGTCTTTCGGCGCTCGCGCGCTAGATGCTTTTCCGTGCTGCCGTTAGTTGAGTGCTTCGCTGCTGGGGAACAGCGCGTCGAAGCCCGGTACGGGAATCACGCGACCCTCGTTCAGGCATGCTGCGGCGGCCACCAGATGCTCAGACGCGGCACGTTGCGCGTGGGGCTTCCAGCCTAAGTGATCGAGCGCGGTGTTGGCCTCTTCCGCAAACACCGCCGCAACTTCTTGCGGCCCAATGCCTTGTGACTTGATGTGGCCGTTGACCAGCTCGATCAGCGCTGCCCGAAATTCTTCTTTTCGCTCGATGTTTGGCATGGTGTTTTCCACTGCGTGTTACTGATACTCGGGAAGCGCGTCGAACTCGGCCTGCGGTATGTCGGCATGGTCGATGCGAACATCGGCGTTAGCGGCATCGTCTCCGGCGAGCGCATGAATTGCTTGCTGTTCCTCACCGGCGCGAACAACCAGCGTTTCGTCGTTCACAGTCACTTTCGCTACTTGCATGTGGACTCCAGTTCGTCCGGCATCCGGCCGGCTGTGGGGCGCGCACGCGCCGGATGATTTTCCCATCAATTTGCTTCGAGCGCGATGCCCTGTTTTTCCAGCCACGCCATCCAGCCGTGATAGCGGGCGTCGTAGGCACCGTCGGCACTGCCGTGCCAACAGAAATCGTCAGGACCGTGAAATTCCCAATGCTCCTCATGAAAATGATACGTCCACGCGTCGCTCAGTTTTACTTCGGGGAAATGCTTTCGGACAAGCGCCGTCGCCGCAAGAAGCATCGACCGGTTAAACACGTCGTTGAGAGCGTTGCTCGCCTTCGTATTTCGACGTTGGCGATGCGCGGCCAAGGAAATAATCTTGCCCATGCTTTTCCGATCCGTTTTCGGCTCAGCGCTCGCCAATGAGAGGTGCCACCACAGCGCGCAGTCCGTCCGACCAACGCTCCTTGTTCAGCCAGCCGTTTGCGCCGGATGCTCCCATCTGCATTCCGCGCTCAAATTCGGACTTCTGTTCACCTTTCACAAAGAACAGGTCGATCATCTGACTAGCCTTGTCCGGCGCGACTGCCATATTCAGAGCGGTGACCGCTGCGTTTACCGAGGCAAGGCCGCCCCTATCCAATCCGACGTGCTGACAAGCCACATCCGAGAAACCGTAGATGTAGCCGCACAGCGCGGCACCTTGATTTGGCATGAAAGACGCATCTTCGAGGCGCACCACCGTCGTATGGGATACGATCACCGTCCCGACAGTCCGACCATGTTCCATCCCCGCGGAAACGAGCTTCGATTGCTGCGCAGCCACCTTTCGCGCATCGAGAAATTCCAGTATCCGCTTCAGCATAGCTTTGCCCTTGTGAGAACTACTTTTCCTATTGATTCGCGCGGTACAGGATTCGCGTTTTCATTTTTGGTCTATCCGATCCGGCTGGGAACAAATGCCGTCGCGTCTCTGGTAATGATCCTGTCGACAATGCTGAACACCGCGCCATCAAGCACCACACCCTCCGCCGCTGCCTTGTCCAGTGCACCCTTCAAGAGTCGGGGTGAAATCGTGCTGTCACCAAGGACTCGATACAGGTCGAGCATCTGGTTCAAGAGCTCCTTCTTCTTGCGACGCGCCCCCCATCGAAATGGCAGTCCGATGAGCGACCACACAACCGATACCACCCACAGTCCAGCAATGGACCAACCTGTCGTCTCCTGCCCCCTGCTAAATGCGAAGTATGCGATCGCCGGCAACAACAAGTATCCAAGGGCAAAGCCGATCACCTTGAAGAGAGCCGACAGCGCAAAGTATTTGGCCGGGTTGCCGTTAGCGAACGTTGCCGCAAAGCCAGAGACGTGATAGGAAAATGCGTCGAGTTCCGCGAACACGATCGCATCGAGCAGCAGCCAATCGAATTTGTTGGTTCGAATTTCGGGATGGCTGAGGTATTCAGCTGCGACGCGCAGCATCTCGTCTTTCTGGATGCTCATCCCGCGTGTCGCATCATTGGCGCTGAGGATGTTGAACTTCTGGTGCGCCCAATAATACCGTGGCTTCTCGTTCTCCTTCGTGTAATTTGAACCCGCATTTATGTGCAGGGCGTAAAACAAGTCAACCGTTGCTCTCAAGGCGCGTATGCATCGCTCACGGAACTGCTCGGCGGTCCAATTTTCGGCGAGCGCGTTCACCTTCAAAGCGGGAAGAATCGAACCGTGCCAAATGGGCTCGACGTACGGTCGGGCGTCCTCTCCCATCTGCTCCGCCCAATGCTCATTGATCGGCTCGGCTACCGAGTCAAGCTGTTCCTCGTCGATGCTTTCCCCATCTTCGCGACTCATCAAGAACCCCTTTTCCCGGTTGTCAAATCGAGCAACGGTCGTCATCAGCCGCGGACGACGATGGCATCGTTGACCGCTCCAACTACGCGGTCGATAAATTCGTTGCTGCTGCTTATGAGCGCACGTGATTCGCCCGATGCGGTCTTGATGACGATGAAGAAAGTCGGTTTTTGGCTGGCGGCTGCCGCGAACGCGGCGATCGCGACAAAGGCGCCAATGACATGCATCGCCAGATTAGTCCCGAAAGCAGCAAAGATGACACCGACGAGGCAGAGAAAGAGCATCGCCGCGCGCTTCGGTTCCTCGCGCAGCTTGCGCACCGACGTCACACCGCTCATGGCGTACGTTTCATGCGGCGTAATGAACCGGACGTCCGTCACCGTGACGTTGCCTTCGTTGAAGATAACCGTTTCTTTCTTGTCTTTCGTTTCTTTCATTAGAATCCCCCGTGGCGCGTAGACGCACCGTGCTCGAAGTCTAGCTTGCCCTTGGTGTCAGTCCTGAATCAGAAACTGCTCCCGCGACTGCCCTTTGATCCACAACGGCTCACGTCCCATGCCGCTCCATGTAGCACCGGACACTGGATCGCGATACTTCGCCGGTTTGGTCCCCGACTTCGGCCCGCGCTTGCCTCTGGGTTGAGCAAATACCTGCTCCGGCGTCAGCGAGTACTCGTTGATGATCTCGCGAACCTTTTCGATCGCAGCAGTCACTTCCTGCTCTTGCGCGGCGTCAATTTGCCTTTGCAGTGCCTCACGTTGCTTCAGAAGTTCACGGTAGCTTGCCACGCATTTCTCCAGTCTGTTCACTTGGTTGTCTCACGTTCGTAGCGCGACCTTTGGAATACGGCCACACCAGCCTTTCTTATTCGCCCTTGAACCGGTAATCAGGGTGCCTCGGCACGTATCGCTTCCAAGCGTCAATCCAGTCCGTTGCCATTTCCCGTTGCGCTTGCTTCAACGAAATTTCCTCATTGCAGACCATCTTGTAAAGCACAAACTCAAGCTCATCTTTCCTATCAGCACTCCACTCGCTATTGCGTGGCTGCGGCCACAAGTTGCGTTCGTCGGTGGGTGCGCCGCCAATAGAAAGAGCCACAAGATGGTCTTCCTCGTAGTCACGCGCCTTGCGGTCACCGTGGCCGAATTGTTCGATCTGGCGCTTCTTTAGAGCATTTGTGTAGTACGCCGGAGGGCGGATTGTCTTGGTGTAGCCCTTGGCGCACACCGTCTGATGAATATTGGCTTGAGTTACGTTGGGGTTAATCGCGCCGGGGGTGAACCGCGGATCTGGAAGATCCCCTGCACGCGCAGCTGCCGCAACAAACGTGAACATTGCCGCTAAGACGACTTTATGGAGTGAATGGTTCAGCATCCGTGGCTTTTCCTTTCTACCGGTAGCGTTCAGGGCGCTTCAAGCAGTCTTGCAGGACTATCGTTTCAATCGCGTCTGGAGTCTGACCTTGCATGACCTCCCAAACCGTGGCGATGATGTCCGTGTGCTCGTCAATTTCACGCTTGCTATGGTCCCTAAGGATATATGCCCACGTCTTTTTCGCATAGTCTTCGCCCTGGTCACTCTGCTTGTTGAAGAACTTGTCGCGATCCTGTGCCGCCATCAGCGCGAAATGCGAGCGCTCGTAACAAAAGTCAGTCGGATACGCGTGCGCTAGTCCGCTCGCGAGCAACAAGGCTAGGCCCGGAGCCGCCATGAAACCAACAAATTTCAGCATGAGTTTTTCCGGTGGGTCTAGTTCGTAACAGCGCCGATAGCGCCACATGCCGCCCTGACGTTTTCGATTTGCTTTTGCACTTCGTCTCGAATCCGCCAATCCACAAGTTCGGCGCTATCGGAGGCCATTTGAGTCATCTGAACTTGGCAAAGCGTCAGCATAGGTTCGCCGACTCCTCTCAGACTGCCTGCGCCTGCGCCTGCGCCTCCGCTATTCGTCTGCCGTGCGGCGGGACGAACCAACTCAATAACGTTCTCCAGCGCTTGCAACGCATATGCGACCGTCAGCTCCGAGGCATTGATTGAGGCAAGCTGGAGAGAGTCGTCGTTATGCCCGGTAAAGTGGATGCGATCGAGCAACGCGTTCCGCGCGGTTATCGCAGCGTTGATGCGCGATCGCTGCTGCTTCAGTAAGTCGGCAGCCGAGGCAGCAAACGCGCCGCTAGTGGTGAAAATCAGCAATGCCGCGACGGCGAGAACCTTGTAGCGCATGTGTGCTTTTCCTAGCTGAATTCACCGATCAATCGGGCAAACCAAGCAGTTTCTTGAACGCCTTGCTGTCCTCGCGCCGAGCCGGGTCAGTTACCTGATCGCGCGTGACGGTCTGCCACAGAAGCCATGCACCCGCTGCGTAGCCGCGAAGATGCCGCGCCGTTTCCGGGTCGGTCTCTTTCTCCGCGCGAGCCAACTCGTCTGTAACGATTTGCTTGGCCGCTGCGGTGATTTGGTCGTAGGTGTAGTTTTCCATTGAGGCGCTTCTCCGTGTTACTTCGCTTCAGCGATGTAATCGCCGTTCGGACGCACCAACAGCGTCGCTGGGAAACCGCCCCGCTCCTGATGCACCACCTTCCAGACTTCCAGAACGTTGGAGTTCACCCGAACATGGACTTCTTTTGTTGTCGACCCGACGACGACGCACCCCATCGCCGGAATGTCGTCTGGTCTGCCACCAAGCCAGAACGCCTTCTGCGCGTCTTTCTCTTGCGGGCACTCATCGTTGCCCACGATAGGCACCGCGTGTCCGTCTATCAGGACTTGATATCCCGGCTTCATGACAAGTTGCGGCTGCGGCATCCCAGCTTCGTTCAGATAGAACTGAGCTAGGTCTGCGATATACGGGCGCGCAAACGCCACTAGCACAATCACAGCAGTGACACCTACCGCAACGGCGCGGGCGTGTTCCTCAATCTTACCGAGGGTGGCGCGAATAGCTTGCATGGTCTTTTCCGAGGGTTTAGTCGCCTTTAGCGGCGTCGCTACGCTTTCGGGGGAAGATTTTGAGCGTTCCCTCATAAGCCTCAACAGCCAGCGCTCCATAGCCTCCCGCCATCAGAAAGACAATCGCAGCGACGGATTGGCACCGCTCAGGAAACCAGATCACGACAACCAGGGCGACCAAGCCGAGCGCACAGAGAACCGAAAACGTCACGACAGTGCGACGTTTTCCCGTTTCCTCGCCAACCGGCTTCGGCAAGCTCTCTTTAAAACCGATTTTCATTTGATTTCCTTCTTCATCGTTTCGCCCGTCACCCGGCCCAACCCGCTTTTCCGTGTAATCCGCTTAACCGACGATGCGTCGAATGTCGGATTCTTCTTCAAGCATCAATTCCCGCACGTTGGGCGGAATCGTGACACTCCAAACAAAGCCGGTTTCGCTTTGCTGCCGATAGTAGCGAACCCGCTCTACCCCAAGCGGCGGTGCAGTCCACGGCATCGCTATCTCGACGCCCTCGGTTTCAAATGTCCCAACTGCATGAGCCATTCGACCACCCTCCCACGGACCATCGACGATAGGCAGAAGTCCGTAGGTCTTCGCGGTTGTTGTCTCAGTCAGCATACGTTTTCCTCTTAATCGGTCAGTTCGAGCTTGCGCGACGTGTGCGCCTGAATGTTTGGAGGTGTCCGCGCAATCCCCCATGCTTGAAGTAGCCCGTCGAACGAGGGAGCCGCCACGGCCTTGAGGACCGGCAGCGCCTGCCCGGTCAAACGATATTGGACTCTAGCGTTGCCGCTCGCTCCGGGACGTTTCAGGCGCTCAAGCACGCCGTGCCGTACACCGTATTGGACCGCATCAGAAGCATCGCGCGAGTTCAACACGCCGTTGGCCGCAATTTGAGCAACCGTCGCTGGTTGATGCTGACGCAACCACTGCATGAGCTTTGTTGCATTGTCGTGTGCCTTCATGGCTGGCCCTCTCTCGGTATCGCTTTTCCGTGGTCAATCGTGTTGTGCTTCCGCCCACTCGCGGGCCTGTTCGTTAAGGTCCGCGACTGCACGATGCGAGAGCAACACACGCACGTCCGTCGTACCGATGACGATAAGGTCATCGCTAATCTCGTTGCATCCAGCGGCTTCGAGCATCTTGACCGCCACCTGAGTGAGCTTCGCCATGTTTTCTGTTGTTAGGGTTGGGCATTACCTTCGTCGCGCGCGGCCCGGACTAAGAAGCTACGGAACCGGTCGTTCACCATCGCGAGCAAGGCAACACTAAAGATTGCGACGCCGCTGAACGCCGGTAGCGCGCGCTGACCCAAAACGCCGAAGCAGGCAAGGGAAATTCCCAACACCGACGCGACAATCAGGACGGCAACCAGCAGCCACGCCTTCCTCATGTCGGCTGTTCGGGCAGATCGAGCGCGAGCGCCTGCAAATCCCGCGAGCGCTGTGCCGATGATAGCTACTGACGCGCATCCCAGCGTAGCAATCACCGACAATAGTTCGTGCTGTTCCATGCCGCTTTACCGATCCTATTGGTGCGTGTTGATCTATCTTGTCGGCACTACGGCAAAGTGATCTGCAAGGACGACCACTCTGTACCGCCGAGTCTCTCCCGAGCGGAGGTCTAGTTCGACCGCACTCTGCGGATTAGGATCGACGGCGGTCGCCACACCGATTTGATGGTAACCAGCCTGAACAGGCAAGTGCACTTGTTCTGAAGGCCGCAGATTTGCTATCCGCACTCCATCGAGGAACAATCTTGCGTCGTACATTGCGCCCGTCAAACCTGAGTCTCGGGTAACAATCAATTCGGCGTCGCCGAGCATCGCCTGCAACGGACGAACTTGTTCAGCACGTGCATCAGGGACCGGCGTGGTGCTGCAACCCGTTACTAGCGCGCTGAGCGCAGCAACAACAGCTAGAGCGTAGATCTTCAAGGTAGTAGTGTCCTGTTTTCGCGTCTTCCGCGTCGTGCGACAGGGAGTGCCGCTTTTCCGATGGGTTAATTGGAGAGCAACCGACGAAAGAAGCCTTGGGGTTCGGGTTGCTCTGACAGGATGAACGCTTGATGCTCGCCGTACTTTTCGAGCAAGCCACGGGCGACCGCTACGGCTTCGGACCGTTCATTTTCGATCACGCTCTGCGCTTGCTTCGGCAAAGCGTCATCGCCTGGCGAGTCGGTCGCGTCCACCAGCTGCCTCAACGCTGCGGCCATTGCGTTACGCGCTTCCAAGAGGCTTTTGTAATCACGGTCACTAAGTTGAATCATGGTGCTTTTCCGTCGCGTTAGTTGAATGCCTAGTCGCTCGCCTGCGCGCGGCTGTTCGACACTAGAAGTCCAACTCGGGCAAAGCCGCCAGTGCCCAAGCACCCAACGCCTCGCCGAAAGCGGACCTAGCCTTCTCCGCGCCTCCGGCATCTGAGACGTCGAAAGCCATTGCCTGACTTCCGGGTGTGATAGAAGCAACGCGGTCGCTTCGAATTGTGATTGCCGCAACTGGCGCTTGGTCGCGAATTTCGCACACGTACAGCTGGATTCCAAGCTGACTTGACGAACTTAGCCAAACATACCGAACCTCGAGGTCGAATCGTTCATTCAGAACCGCTACTTCGACGTGGAACGGCATCTCCGGGCCGAAGCTTTCTTTCTTCGCGAGGAACGGCAATCCGGGTTTCGCGGTTTCCCAAGTCTGTCTTTCCATCCACGTTGCCAGCAGTCCCTTAGCAACTGCATGAAGCTTCCCCTGTTCGGCAAGATTGTCAATCGTTCTCACCGGCGTCATCTGATGTTCGTTCATTCCTTCTTCCTTAGACTCCGACGACCGGCCGGTGCGGGGCGCGGTTCACGCCATAAGCTTTTCCGATATCAATTACTGACACAGCGCTGCGACTGCGCCTACGATCGAAGCGATATTGCCTGCCGCAGGCAGTGCCGAGAGAAGTGCTGTCAGCACGCTTTTCTTGGGCTTGCCGTGGGCAAACTGAGCTTCCGCTGCATCCACCACCTCAAGTGCGTCAGTGCGCTCATTGGCCTCCAATCCCAGTGTCTGAATCTCCGCTTTCAGCTTCGTCAGCAGCTCGGCAACCTCATCCGTCACGCCAACCATGTTCGTGGAGTTGTCGACAGAGTGGTTATTAATGCGCGCGTTATGACCAGTAATGTTGTAGATAACAGGTTGCGGCGCAGCGGCCGGCTTCGGCAACCCAAGCCGTTCAACTGTCATCTGATAGCCTGCGGGAATCGAGCCATGGCGTTCGTGCCAGCCAGGCTCGATGACTTTGAAGGTCTCTTTGCCACCGTTCGACATATTCCGCTCAATAAGGTCACCCGGCTCGATCAGCAGCTTCGAGCCATTCATAATGATTGAATTTTTCTGCACGCTAGCAGGTTGGTCTTCAAACCTATCACCGTTTTGCTTGATCACGACAACACGGTCTTTTTGGAGGCTACTAAGAAACACGACTACTCCTTTTACTTGCGCCGGGAGCCCCGGCTTTTCCTATCCGTTCCTGTCCCGCAGAAGCCCTTTTTGCCGCAATTGGCAGACAACTTGGAGTTCTGCCGCCTTCCATCGCGCACGCTGGTCATCGCCCGCTGACATTGCAGCGTCGCTAACCGCTTGGTAGTCGATTTCGTGGCGAAGCCTGCCCAGCAACTCCAACTCTGCGTGCATGCCGCCGCATGGCTTCAGAAACAAGCCATTACCCGCCAAAATCCTCGCCAACTCGCCGGCCAGCAGAGGCGGCTTGTAAAACAGAGTACGTTGATTTGTGAAGGAACAATAGAGTTCGACACATGATGCCCTATCAAATCGGAAGCCTAGCGACACACGCGCACTCCCTCCAAAGTAATAGAGTTCGACACAAACGCACTTCAACGCGATTGGAGCAGAAATCTTGCGACAAAATAGTTTGACACAACCTGCCATCGGCAGGGCGTCATCGCATGCCCCGGCTTGCGTCGACCCGTTCAATTGCTGTCGCGTCTGACGCGACCGGCCGAGATCGACTCCAAGCGGGACTTTGATCTGCCTGCTTGACAGCGTTGATACCGTAATTCGCAGGCACATGCGAGACCCGACAGATGAACACACGCCGAGCTCGTCAGCGTCTATGCGCTGTCGGCACTATGCTAGACAACATTTCTTGTACTTCTTGCCGCTGCCACATGGGCAGGGGTCGTTGCGACCAACTTTGGTTCGCGCCTTGGCGGCCTCTCTCAACAGGGCAGTCAGCTTGCCTGGCTTGCCCATGGCTTTCGTGAGTGCGTCCATGGTGTCGCTCTGTTCCCAAGGGAAGTCCAGATTGAGCCCGAAGCGCAGAGCCTTATCACTGGGCCGCACGCAGACACCGAACCAAGTCTGCGCATGCTCGGTGTATTTCCTCGCGTGGCAGTGTCTTTGCAGCGCCGGGCCAGCAACGTCAATCGGGTCATCGTTGCAATGAATCGTGAGACCGGTGCTGCCGCTGCCCAAGCCCACGCTTAGATCATGGTTCTTGCCATCTGCGACGCCCTGCTTTGCAAGTTGATCAATGCCTGCGCTCACGTCAAAGAGAGTGTCCTCGCCAAGTGTGAGGAGCGCAAAACCAAGGTCGATGGTCGCAGGGTCTGGCTGCGCTTCGATTGCCTTGACCATGCGCCCCAGTGCAGTAGCGGAGAACCGCGTCAGGATGCCATCAGGCGTCGCTTTGCCAGGAATGCCCTCGCGTCGAACCAACATCGCCAGGTCCAGGTCGGCGGAGATATCGTCGTCAAGCATTACCATGTCATGCTCTTCGTCCAGCCAGAGATTCTGCTTCAGGTGATAGGACAGGATGGTCAGCTCATGCGATGCCATCAGCTTGTCGATGTACCCGGTTCGGCGATCTACGTAGCTTAGAAGCTGAAGCGGACTACTGAGCATCTCGGTCATCGCATCGAGCGCAAAAACATCCATGACGAATGGCGGCGAAATTGTGTCCGTCGCCGCGAACCTCAAGAATTGCCGCGCTTGGAAGCTCAGCGCCGGATAGTGGTCTGAGATCAGGCAGATCACATAGATCTGCTTCAGACTCGTTGGCAGGGTCACAGCGTTGCCGGCAGCATCCTTGAAATAGCACGTACCCTCTTCAAGCAATTTCGCGCAGCGATAAGCCTGATCGCTGGAGTCTTGAATGCTCTTCTTGAAGTCATCCTTGATCTGCAGATCATTGCCGCGTCTGGCTTCAAGCGTTAGGCGCTTGGACTTCGCTTGCAGAATCAGTGCGCGATTACCGAACAGCACCAGCACATCGATTTCGGCAAGCCTCGTGCCTTTCGATTCGAAGATGTCGATGTTGGCGAGGACGTTCTCCGGTCCGAAGACCTGCCTCAGGCGTTCTACGGCAAATCGCTCGGTGAAGAGACCACGGTTCTGCATTGCCGTGCTGACATACGCCTTGTCTGCGCCCATCCAGTAGAACGGCGCTTCGTAGAGTGCTTCAGCCAGACTGTAGATGTGGAAGAGAAGGTATTTGCCATCGGGTGTACGGATAAGCGGACTGGCGTTGGCGATGTTGAAATCGTGCAGCGCCTTGAACTGCCCGTTGCGTTCGCCCTTTGGGACAGCGAACGCCGACAGGACCTTGTCAACGATTCCCGGGTCGATGTGCCCGTAGTCTGCAATCTCCTGCGCTGAGAACGTATTGCCGGGCAGGAATGTCCAAGACCCTTGGGGCGCGCCGCGCATGGCCTGAAGGACATTGATTGCCTTTTCTTCCTGCAAGCGCGAAACAGCAAAGCACACGTTGCGAGCATCTTGGATCGAGAACCCCTTGTTCGCGACGAGCCAAGGATCGTCGATCGCGTACTTTGCTGGGGAAAAGTCGCGGTACTGAAAGCTGTACGCGGATTCGCCGCCATAGAAGATCGGCTCGCGCAGCGCGGCGCCGTTGGTGAAAGGGTTGAAGTCTGTCTCGGCGATCTTTGCCGGATCAATGTCCTGCCAGACGGAAGCCGACATCGCGTGGTGGATCTCCTCCAGCAGGGATTCCGTAGATTCGATGTACTTCTCAAGGACTTGCGGCGCCGGAATAGCGTAGTCGATCTCGCTCTTGAGCATGAGTCCGATGAGGGTCGAAGTCTCGGTGCGGATGAGGCGACTCTTCGAAAAGAGGTGCTGCATGTCCTCCGCCTTCATCTCGCCTGAGTACCGGATCAGGTTGTCGCGCGAGCAGAGGTAGGCAACGGCATGCACGTAGCCCGGCGATGTGCAAATACCTGCCAGCTCATCGAAGATCGTTTGTTCAGATCGCATTGCCGTTTCCATTCATATCTGTTGCATTTCGTTGGCCGTCGTATGGTCAGGCGGTATGCACGCGTAATTGTTGCTTAAGGTCCGCTCCTGGCCGCGTGCTGCCGGTTGTCGCCGGTCGTGCCCGGCGCCTCCCATCTGCCAGGGCCACCGAGCTTGTGTCAAACTCTATTGTTGTGTGTCAAGGTCTATTGTCTTGTGTCGAACTCTATTGTTCGTTCACATGATTCGATTCAGCCGAAATGGCTGCTGCTTCGCCCATGATCTTTTCCTATCGATTGGCCTTGCGAACAAGACGCCTCACGCGCAGAGCTTCGAGGATGGTTTCGTCAAAGTAGCGGTGAACGCACTCTCTGAAGTACTGGGCCTTTTCGACGCTTGAGAACGTCACGATCACCGAACCATCATCCTCAAAGAGATCGTTTGTGAGACCGCTGATGCGTCCCCAGCCATCAACCGCACACATCAATCCGCGAAGCATGCCTGCAATTTCATTTCGATCCTCCGGTTCAACGTCATCCATGTTGATGGAGATTTTGGCGACAAACTCTTTGCCGCTGCTATCAAACAAGTCCCGTAGCTTCATTTGTTTATTTTCCCGCGTTCAACGAACAAACTTTTCCGTTGTCTCAGAGAGCCCCGAGACGCGCTCGAACCACCCGTAGAGAGCGCCCCGCGAAACGATTGAAAATGCAACTAGCGCACAGGCGAAGACGAAGGCTGGGAGCATAAAAACCGCAAGCAGTTGATCCGCGCCAAGGAACACCAGCCAACCGGTAATGATCGCAGTCGCGATTGCTAAAACCACGCTAATTGCGCCCACACGAGCCCAAAACTTCGATTTACGAGAGAGCATGATTTTCTTTGGTTTCCTGTTTGGCCCGCGCGACCCGCGCGAGCTCTTTTCCGTTTCAGATGTTGTTTTCGCACGATCCAGCGGGCGGAACGGGCGTCGCCAGTGTGCCAACGAGCTTGTAACCAGGGTGCGAGGCCAAAGCGGACGCGATGTAGGTATCGACAGCGACCTTTTCGGTCGGCGCTTCCACAATCACGTGATACAACTGTTCCTCGGTCGATCCATCTTTCCGCAGAATGCCGGATACCATGAACCGCGCCGGTTGATGCACCTTCCACCCGATTTGAGTGCCGCGTTCGCCAGGTGCCGCGTGTGCGCTAACGGATACACTCGTCCCGACAACAGCGGCCAAGAAAAGTGTTTTCAACTTGCTCATGTCCGTCTGCCTTTTCCTATTCGTGGCCTTCTACTTCTGATCGACCTCGATACGCTGATTGGGCTCGGCCCTTAATGCCGGGCGCTTAAGCATTGGGTCTCCGGCCTGAAGGCAATAGAACTCGATTTCGGCCTCGCCACAGCCGCCATGCAGCGCACATTCGCTCGATTGCTCATGTTGGAGCAGTATTTCTCTGCCTTGCGTAGAGCAGTATGCGGTGGCTTCCTGCAGCGCTTGCCCCTTCGCCGACGCCGGTCCGCCGAGTGGCACCCGCGTCGAGATAGTGTAAGTGTCCGGGCCAATTTTGATCGGGCCGGTGTCGGTGCAAGCAGCTAGCGCCAAAGCTATGCTGCACAGCCCGATTGTCTTTGTAGCCACGTTCTTCCGCATGTGGTTTTCTTTTCCTTTGCAATGCTACGGTCCATCGTTACCGCGACCGCGATCGTACTCCGAGATGCCAGAAAGCAGATAGCCGACAATTCCGCCGATCAACGTACCGAGTGTCGCCCCATCAAGAATCTTTTCGAGCGCGAGAATTAGAATCACCGGTATCAGCATCACTACAGCAGTCAACTGAATCACACGCGCACCGATTGACTTCTTCCCGACGAAACGATGCGCCATCACGGCACCGAATCCTAGTGGAATCGTGGCCGCGGCGATCAATTCTATGTAGCCTCTAAGGTCCATTGTTTTCCTTGTCGCGCGGCAACCGCCGCTTTTCCAATACGTTCGTGACGCTATACCCGAGTCTTGTCCGAAAGGAAACCACCCCTAACCCAACGAAAGGCGACCGTCGACACGATGGTGATCGTCCACCCCAATACAACTGGTCCGATGGTCAGCGCAGCGACACGACCAACGTCCAGTGAACAAGAAGAGATTCGTACTTCGGGAGTAGCACTGCATACCGCCAGCAGATTTCGTACTTGCCACCACCCAGGCACGGCATCCTCCCACCCGGCATGTTGATGGGCCAATGTGAAGTACTGAAAAGCCGCGAAGACCGCGACAGCGAGAACCCACGAAAGCGAACAAACAATCCCGAGACGCGTCCATCCTCGACCGAGCAAGAGAATTTTCATTGCTTTTCCGTTGCGTTATGCAGTGCGTTTGCTGCGGCCTGACCTAACGGCGACCGCAAACGCCATGACGCCCGAGACAATCGCGACCAGCAAGTCTGTTCCAAAGTCGCGCAGCGGCTCGCTGAGAACGACGGTGCGATAGGCGACCAGTCCGACAGCAGAGACGCCAGCGATAGCCGCGCTGACCCGTGGATAGCCCATGAAATAGGCCATTGCGACAACCGCAAAAACTACAAAAGTAAAAGTCATCATCGTTTGCTCCCGTGCTTTCTTGTTTTGAATGAAACCGCTTTTCCGATATTGAAATATACGGGCAGTATGGTACGCGCTGCGTACCATGTCAAACCTTACTTTTGCCTTTTTGTTGGTACTTCAAGAAGCCGAACAACAGCCGCTCGCGCCAAGTCAGGAAGCGGCCGAAAGTCTTTTGACGTGTCTGGCATTCGGTACGTTTTCAGCGCGCGCGGATTGATGCCGGATGCCGTTGCAAGCTCATCCCACGTCATCCCGAGTTGATCCTTCGCCGCCTTCAAGAAATCCTGCTGATTGGAGTTCAACATTGCCTTTAAGTTTGATACGCGCTGCGTACCATGATAGCGCACACACGACCTGCTTCCATATAACGGCTTTCCGCTTCTAACCTTGAGCGGCCATCTCATGCGACCGCCGTGTAATGACTGCGTTTTAGCAGCCTGTTACGAGGAGGTTTACGGACCAGAGCGGCAAAACCGCTCTGAGAGGCGCGTCAACGCTGGCTTCCTCGGGAAACGGGCGGGCGGGGTGCGGCTATTTCGGGCCCGCCCGGTCATCAGGGCTGCACGCCGAACACGAATGCCCAGCCGGCGTGCAGCACGCCCGCGCCGTGCGCGATACAGAGGTCCAGGCAGAGCCTGCCCAGCATCCCGCACGCAACCGCGGCGGCCACGTACAGGACGGCGTTGCGCCGGTAGACGGCGAGAGCCAGCAGTACAGAGGTGGTGACGATGTAGAGGAGATAGAGCATGGTCAGATTCCAGTGTGTCCCCGCACCGCGTGCGGACCAGACCAGTCGTATAGGCAAACGCCGCGACGCGGGTGACTCCGGCCCAGGCGCGCCGGGTGACGGTCACGGAATCCGGCACAGTGCATGCCACCCGCCAGTATCGACAGGTGAAACGGAGCGGAAAAACCGCACCCTGCACGTCGAAAGAGTCAGAATACGGGGCAAGTCGGGCTGGAGCCCCAGCGCGGCCACCTGGCCAGCGCGCCGGCCCCGGCATGGCACGAACGATGCGCCCGACTACCTGCACCCAGGAGAAACCGCATGGAACGGACCTTCGAGCAGACCGTATCCGATCTGCGCATGCTGCTGCGCGATCAGCCACCCTCAACGACGGCCGACGTGGCGGATGGGGCGGTCCTGTATCTCGCCGGCAACGAGTTACGCGGCGTTTTCCTGAACGCCGATGAACCTGACGGACTCGATCAGCCGTTTGCCGTCGACCAGTGGTTCGTCGGTCAGCTCGAGGAAAATCTGGAGGACTGGTTTCATCAGCCCCGTTTCACGCTTCGGCCGTCGCTGCAGACGTGGGCGCTCGATGCACCGCCAGCTGAACCAGCCGACTGAGGGTCGGCGCCCGGTTTTTGCGTCACGGGAAAGAGGCGGACGCGGGTGCGACACTCGTGCCGGCGCGGAGCAGCGATGACCAGCCAGGTGGTTGCGAACGCAATCGCGAAGTACAGGCCGCCTGCTGCCGAGACCCCTAACCGCGTGCCGGCCGCGCGAAACGCACCGATAGGCTCACCCCCGGTCGTGTGGTGGTCAATCAGACAGTACGAAGGCGCCGATCAGGCTGCGTGCGGTTCCTGCCGCGTTGCTTCGGCCAGCTGCTTGCGCAGTGTCATCGCCTTAGCCTGTGAGCAACGAAAGAGCTTCCGGATCTCGGCAACCGTCCCGCGATTGCGACCCGCTGCAAATTCTTCTGCTAGCCGCGCGAGATCGGCGCTTACGGTTCTGGCTACGAGCATCGTTACATTCTGGTCACGGGTTTGCGGCAGAAGGCTGTCATTGTTACGTGCTGCTACCGTCGCGTGACTGGCAGTATCGCCGGCATGACTCGGCAAACCCGCCTTATTCGGCGCAACAATCTGGCCACTACTGTCGCGACCTGCACCGTTACCCTTCGCTACTATGGCGTTACTAGCTGTCGCTACCGGCTGATTGCTGCTCTGGTTTTCCTGAAGTGCGAGTAGCCAGCTCAGGCAGGCGACAAACTCCAGCATGGCTCCGAACGCCATCGCGACCGCGACGTCGACTTTGTCCGGCGAGGTGCCGAGCAGTTGCGCAACGCGCGCGGTCACCGGATCGGTCAGCGCTTCCGTACGTGACAACGCCAGGCGGTCCCGGGCCGCATTCAGCCGATCGGCCGATTGCTCAAGACGCCGGGCTTCACCGAATGCGACGTTCAGCGAATCGAGACGGCTCGACAGCAGCACTCGCCGCAACGACAGCGCGTTGCAGCGATCGACACATTTCTGCGCCCTGGCCGTGGCCAGCTCTGCTATAGCCTTCGCACGTTCAGCCGCGATCGACGCGGGGTTAGCGCCGGACCCGGTGGTAGCCATGGCGGGCGGAGTCGGCGCGTCGATTCTTGCTGCCCGGATCTCGCCCGCGTGGTGCTGCGCTGAAATGAAGAACGTCGCGTGACCGTACCCGGTTGCGAGCATCGCACAGAGCCACAGCAATAGCGTCGGGATGCGCAGCGCAACCGAGACGGATCTGGCCAGAGCTGGCAGCAGATGAGCGCTCAGAAGAAGAACCATTCCAATACCCACCCAGACCAGGCGTTCGGCAAGCTGTCCGCCACGCTCCCAGGCTGAAATCATCGAAACGCAGGCAGACGTGGCCGTCGCCGTTAATGCCAGTCCCGTCGCCCACCACCGCAGCGATGAGGCCGCGCGCTGTGCGGTCGACGGACAACCGATCGAATCGCCATGTAGAGCCGCGGGATGTACCCGATCTGACGCGATACTGGCCGGAACGAGGCACAGGGCAGGAGACGGAAAAAGGGAGTGGGGAAACCTGGTTGAATTTGGGTGCACGGTGCGGCCTCTTGTGTGAGCGTTACCCGGCTTCTCATCGCCAAACGAGGTGAGCGGGCGCATGGCAGGGTTGGCGAACCGGTCACACAAGCAGCCGGCAGACCGTGAGGTCTCCCTACCAGGGCCCGCCCATAGAAAGCGGCGCGCAGAGGCAATACGCACAAAAAAAAGCCGCATGCGCGGCCGTGCGCTTGTATGAATCGGGTCGCCAAACCCGGCACCCTTTGTTTGGGGTGCCTTGTTAGTATATCGCAGCAGCGGTGTTCACTGAAACCCCTGCAATCGATGTTGAAGCACGCGGGGGGTATGCCACGAGATATCAGGACTCCGTCAGATATTACATACGAAAAGCTGACCTCTCAGGCTGGATCCGCGTGGTCATTACTGACTCCCCACAGCCCATAAAGAAACCGACACAGACGAGCTGCTATCGACAGCGTGGGGCCCGAGGTGGGCTCGTCTCTCACTCGCACTCGCGCTCCTGTGCGAACGCTCAATCCTTCGGCGAGCATGCTTCCCGCGGCGTGATCCAGAATCTTGGTGCGTGTGGCTGTCGACAGATCAGGAAATTTTTCAAGCAGCCAACGGGCATCCAGTCTCCAACTGATCGCACTGAGCTGTTTCCAGGCTTCCATTGACTCGCCGATATGGGCATCCGTTTCCAGCCGCCCCCATCCGTTCACCCGCATCAGCGTCGCGCGCGCGGCCGCAGCGCGGCCCCTGACCCGCGCAAACCCGAAATGGGTTGCCTCGTGACAATCCGGACACAGGGCGATTGTACCGAGCAGTGTTTGCAGGCCAGAGTGCCTGTCGAAATGCCACCTTTCATGACATTCGACCGGATGTTTGGGCCCACGGCCCCCGCATTTCTGGCACCGATAGTTCGCGGCGCGATACGCGGCCGTCTTTACCATCTTCCATTCGTCCGGAGTCAACTCCGAGCGAAGGTTTGAGAACCATGCGCTTGCTGGTATGAGTTCGACGAACAGTTCACGGGCTTCGCGCATCACTTAATTTCCGTTAGTTTCCCGATGCCCTATTCCGCACGCGCTCTCGTGCGTGGCCCCAGCTCCTCTACTTCGCAGCCACTGGCAAAGCCTTCCCGGATGTCAGGCGGCCGAGCTTCGTTAGCCGCGAGTCAATTGCTCCCCGTGTTCGGCCGTGTATCTCGGCGAGCGCGTTCGGCTTCACCCCTGCGTCAAACGCCTCGAGCAACCGCTTATCCTCTTCCGGAGGCCACGACTTCCCGGCTTGTGCTGGCAGCTTGCGTTCGGATGCCGCTGCGCGCGATGCTGCGGGGAACTGCTCAAGTGCGACGATTAGCGCGCGGATCACCTTCGGCTCGTTGAACGGGCTCTCAGTGGCGAGGATTTCTCCGGTCACCGGCGAGATACCCTTGGCCAACATGCTGAGAATTTCCCTGGCTTCTTCGCGTTCCATAGTCGAGTCCTGCTTCTGTTTTCTGTGTAGTCGAGCGCTAACTTTTTGCCCTGCTCGCGGTCCCTCGGCCTAGGGCTATCCTGGACTCTTGAAGAGTCGTTCGTCCCACACCACGGGACGAGCCTCACCCACGGCGATGCGCGCAGCCTGCGGATGCGCAGGATTGACTAGCACGTTCCATTCTTCCCGCGCGACGACCGATGGCACAAGCAGGATAGCGCTGCGTGCTTCTGCGATCCAGCGATCACCAAAGTCTCGTGCCAGATCGATATTCGGCCCGTCCCATCCTGCCGGCAGGACGGCCTCCAGTGCTCGCTCTACCGGAATTTCGTCCGGAACGTCTGCTGCGACAACGACGTGCGTACGTGGCACCTTGCCGATCCGCGCGTGGACGAGCACCTCAAGCATTGCCCCGGCGAACGTGGTTGCCCCGTAGATCACAGCGCGGCCGGGGCTGTTGAACCGGCCACCGACCAGCATGGCGCCGGTGCCGTTCCAGATGGGATGGCGACGGTCTGCGATTCGGTAAATCCGCATTACGCAGGAATCCCGTAGAACAGCTTCCAGAGCAGTTCTTCGACTCGCCGCGCACCCAATTCCGTCATCGACACGTCGAGCGGTGTACGGCCGTCCAGCAGCGGATGCGGGGCGTTCAGGAATTCGCGGGCGTCAGCCTCCGAATCCCACACGTATTCCGCGGTGGCGAAGATGCGTGCAAGCCGCTCTGCCTTCTCGGATTCATCCGGGCTCAGCAGTTCGCGCCGGCGCTTGAAAGTGGCTTCCGGGACGATGCGAAAAAGCAGGCTGCGACGCTCGTCAGACGTTCGGGTGACATGCTCGACACTGGCGCGCAACGCCGACTTCGGGAGCCCACCCCGGACTCGGTCATCCAGCTCCGCAAACGATGTCGGCAATGGCGTCAACGCCATGACTGACGCAATTCTGGCGGGTGAAACGATAACCATGGAATGCTCCGAAAGGTATCAATCGATGCCTAACTATACACCACTTGATACCGCAGCGAAACAACCAGAAGGCTAAAAGCGCGCATCCCCCAACCGTGAAGATCAGCCCGCCACGTGACAGGGTTGCGACACGAGGTCAACCGATCAGTCCCGGTTCCGGTATAGGCTGCAGGGGGTACGGGGGCGACATGCGTCGGGGAAATGGCGCTGCGACGACGTCCGGTTCCATAATCGAATTCCGGGGGTCTCGCGCGCAATCAACACACCGGAGGGGCATTACAGGTAAACATCGCACAACCCGACACGCTGGCCACCAGTAGCAGCACCGCAACCCGAATCACTTTCGTGGCCATCAGTCAGCACGTCGGAATGCATTTTAGCGACGCGCAACCCGCCATAGTTGCCACGATCGCCAGCAGCAGCATCAGACTGAATATTCGCTTCCTCATCACATCACCCTCCTTGGTATTCGTTATCGGCTCGCTGCGTCAGCGTGCAGCGGCGCCTACACGTCAACGTAAGACGTCGTTTGCGACGGCACAAGACGCGGATGCGGTGTGCACAGACAGACACACAGATCGTCGCTCAGAGCCGCCTGCCGGCCGTCCGGTCCTGTCGTTGAAATGCGCGCGCCCTCGCACTTGATCAACCCAACGGTCTTGCAGACCGGGCACAGGACGGGATCAGTTTCGTAGGCCTGCTCGCGCCCGCCGAGCAGGTCGTTACCGTCACCACCCTGCACGATGCCACCCACCGTCGTTTTGTCGCCTTTCACAATGTCGTAACGCCGCATCGTGCGCTCCTACACTGCACCCGGTCGCTGCCGCAGGCTATTCAGCAGGGCGTCCCATACCTGCAGCGCTCCCGCCTCATCGACCGGCGACGTTGCCTGATCAGGCGGCAGGTCGCTCCGTGAAGACGTGCCAAGCAGCAGTTCAACCGAGGTATGCGGTTGCGCAAGCGTGGCAGGATTGCCCGGTGCCAGCAGATAGAAACGGTAGACCGTAATCGGGCCGTCCTGAAGCGCAAACAGGACCTCTTCGGCGTCCATGCCGGCCACCACGCGCTTGCCCTTGCGCACGATGCGATAGCTGCCAGGCATTCGATCGAGTTGTGCGCGAAGCTCGGACAGATTCTTGGTGAGCGGTTGACCTTGATCCTGCTCGACCGCATCTCGCATCTTGATCAGGAGCAGCGCAGGTCGGCCCGGCATCAGCGCAAACGACTGGCTGACTTCTTCCGTGTAGGTCGACGATCCGGTGACGATCCCGCCGTCGAAGCAAAACCCGGACTCCGTCGGCACTGTCCAGTTGTCTCGCGCCTTGATGCGCCTGTAGGTGTCGCTGTAGATATTCTCCGAGTTGCCAAGAGCAGACGCTCCCATGAGGCCGGCGGTATGAAAGAGTGTGTGGTCCGCAAAGAGGTAGCCATCCGTTCTGAAAGGCATCTCGACTTTCGCCACGCCTTCCTGGTAGATAAAAAACCGCGAATCGTTGACCGGAGAAAATGCCTTCTCGAGCCAGGCCTTCCCGGTTTTCTCATCCAGGTTGACGGGGTTATAGCGTTGCTTCGTACGCAACTCGTTCTCCCGGGCCTCGACTTGGGTGCGATAGACATCAAGTGAGACATTGTGAGTTGTTTCGAGTTTGTCTCCCCTGTACGCATAATGTTGATTCGAAATCTCGCTCGACGCGGGCCGGTCGAATACGAGGCGGCCGATGCACCACGGGCGCACTTTGGACAGCAGCGGATTGTTCATCGTTGGTTCCACGGAAAGCGCAAGAGAGCAGGCGCAAAGACCTGCCAGCAGAATGAGGGAGCGAAAGAGGCGAACCATTAACATGTTCCCGGCACCTAGATGTCGTTGACGATCTGGACCACACTGTAAAGTATCGCCCAGTGAGTCCATGGGTGCGCGTAGCTGGTCATGTGCTGGTATCCGCCCTGCACGAACGCCATCTGAACTCCTTTGGCCGGATCGCCAGGCACCTCAGGCTTCAACCCGCGCGCCTGCGCATCGGCCGACCACACCGGCACCGTACCGTCGCCACGGATGATTCCCGTCTTGGTTGCCACCTGTGACCAGTCAGTCTTGGCATTCACGTCCGGCAACGTATTTGTCTTCTGGACGCTGAACGTGACACTCAGATTGCGTTGTTCCAGAAGCACGCGGATTTCGCCCTTGCCCGAGTCGTGCAGCAACTTTGCGGCCTGAAGTTCAGGCGCCTGCACGTCCGAAGGCACATCTCCAGTCCAGATTGCGTTACCCCACGTCAACAGATTCTTCGTCGGGTCTCCTTTTTCGATGCCAGGCTTGCTCGTGTCGTTGGCCTCTGTCGTCGTGCCCGACTGTGGTGACCTGAAGTCGAGGCCACCCTCGCCGTAGGCTACATATGTCTTGCCATGGTAATGATTCTTCAAATGGCTCTGGTTTTTTACAACGGTCTCCATAGTCGATCGATAGTAATCCGATAGGCTTGTCTGAAGCCCGCCTGCATTGAGCCGCGTCTTGACGATCCCAGCCGGATCGAGCTGTTTGTCGGGCGGCTGCAAACCGTACCACTTGGAATTCACATACAAATCGTTATACGGATCGCCGTGCTCCGGGAACTGCATGACCACCTGTCCGTCGGGCCGCGCAAAAATCCACCACGGCGCGCCATTGTGATAATCCGGCATCGGCGTCAGCTCCATCGGTCCCGGCGCGTTCGCCATCACCGCCATGAACTCGTCCGCATCGCGCCCCAGCAGACTGCCATTGATGAAACCATTCATACCGCCTTCGGGACTGCCGCCTGTCTTGAAACGCTTTGCGGCCAGAGGAGCACCGGTGGCCGGTTGACATCCATGAAATACGCCGTGCGCAAGACCTTCGAGCTCATGGTTTAACACCGCGAAGCGGGCCACCAGTCCACCCATCGAGTGCGTCAGAATAATGGCCTTGCCCGTATCGTTTTCCTTGCAGATCTCGGTGACGCCCATCAGCCGTGTCGTCTTCTTTGTCTGCGGATCGGGGACGTCCAGACCATTCACCACATCACGCCCCGAAAGGTCGTTCGACTGCAGCCAGTTGTATCCAATCGCATAGACGCGATAGCGAAACTTGGCGAATTTCTTGAATTCCGCGGAGTCCGGTGCGATCACCTGGCCTTTTCCTGCTGCAGCAATGGCGCCGTAGGTTTTCGGATCGGTGCCTAGCACGGGATGGAGTGCCCATTTCTCGCCCTCGGGATCGGGGTCGATCCACGCGCCTTCTGGCTTGCCGAGCAGCATCGGGTTGTTCAACTGTTGCTCGAGCCAAAGCAGGACAGGTTGATAGCCGGTCCTATAGACCGAACCCCAGCCGCGGCGTCGCGCCTCCTTCTCGGTAATCGGGTCTTTCTCCCCAAGGTCGACGATCGGACCGAGCGGCGTCACCATGACACTCTCGGGATCGAAAAGTGTTTCGCGCGACGACGCGCTGCGAAACCATCCAGCGATGAGTGAACACAACGCGCCGAGTGATGCACCTATCGTGTCTGTATTTGGTGCGGACCATGCCGCGTCGCCACTGTCCTTGGCGGCCAGTGGCGAGCCCATCACGCCCGGTATGAAAATGACGGGAATGATGGGGCGCAGATCGTGCAAGGTCTCCTTGGCGCGGGTGTCGTCGGCCGGCGTCAAGGGCGCCTGGGCGGAAGAGTGGCCGTCCTCATCGGTCTGCGACGCGAGGCGGACGACTTCCTGTTCGGCATCGTCGTCGCCGGACGTCTGGCCCTGCGTACCCGAATTGTCGGGCTGATTTTCGCTCATGGATTCTCGCTTATGCTTTGCTCGTGCCAGGCCGCAGCGCCCGGATCACCACGGTTTCGATATCGTTGCTTTTCTGCTCGACCGTATGGCCCAGCTCGTCCGTGACTCCGCTCAGGCGTGTGCCATCCCCACGCACGATCTCGTAAGGGTGGTTCTTGAGCGGGTCGCCGGTGATCCGGTCGCGCAAGAGATACTTATCGTTGAACGCCGGCTTCTCGAGGCTATTCATATGCTCCGCCACCGAACTCGGGCCCTGCCGGCTGAACGACGCCGACTTGATCGTGCGTGCACCGCGCGTGCCGTCCTCAATTCCTTCGGGGGTAATACGGATGTATGAGCCCCCGCACTTGAGCATCAACTCGGTCTTCGCGTCGATCTCGATGCTGCCGTTATTGCTCTTGAGCGTCAGGCCGAGTTCGGAGAGTAATCGCAGCTGATCTGTGAGCGCCTGGATGTCGATCGCACCTTTCCCGGCGATCAGTTTCATACCGGCACTTTGGACGAACACGCTGATTTTTTCTGCGACGCTCGCAACCAGCGATTTGCCCACGGCCCAGTACGTGTCCTTGCCGCTGACGAAATTCAGATGCTCGTCCGCTACCATCTGCGCCGACGCGTGCGTGGTAAAGCCCATGCTCTCTGGACTCGATGCGAGCATGACAGGTTTGGCAAAGGCATTGGCGTTTCCTGTCCCACCGCCTGCCGTATTACCGCCTTTGGCCACGCCCGCCTTGCTGTGCTGAGTCGCCTTCGCAAACTGTGAAAGCGCTTCGCGGCCAGGCTTCATATCCTCGGCCTTGGCGGTCGAACTTGCGGAGGACAACGACTCGACCAGCAGATCCGCACGCGCCAGGATCTCGCGCGGCGCGGTGGTATCGAGCGGCTGACCGTCGGCGCTGATTTGATGTGTGCTGAAATACAGTCCCTCGCCCGCATGGACGGCACCTGCATTGTCGGTGCGCAGGGTGAACCCGCTGCCGGTGTACGCGCCGCGTGAATTACCGTCCTGGACGATCTGGTAGCCGAGATGGAGACCGCTCATGCCGTGGCTGCTCATGATCCGCATGCGAGGCTGCCCCGTGGAATCATCCATGACGTGCTGGTTATAGCCGCCGCCACCGCCGTACTCCCGGGACTGATAGCCGGAAAGCAGGCCGTTCGAATGCCACTGCGGTTTCGCCGCGCCGTTGTACACGCGATGAAGCGCAATCGGGCGGTCGATGTCATTGCCGATGTGACCGATCAGGAGTTCTTCGCCCGCGCGCGGCATGTGGACGCCACCACATCCATCGCCGGTATCGGACTGCGCGACGCGCACCCAGCACGATGCACGCTCGTCGCCTTCGCTTTGCCGGTCCCAGATGAAGAGCACCTTCACCCGGTTCAGTTCATCGGTGTAGCATTCCTCGCCCTTCGGGCCCGCAACGATCGCCGATTCCAGCTTCGCTTCGGGCTTGCGATGATCGAACGGGCTGCGATAGGGCACCTTCGTACGCTGCGCTTCGATGGTGACCCGATAGAACCCCGTGGAGCCGTCCGCTTGCTTCACGGAGAACACCTGGCCAGGATCGTCGGCGCGGGCCTGTGCGATCTGATTGTTCAGGCTGTGCGGGTAATTCGCGTCGTGCCCGGAGAGCGGAAGATTGTTCTCGATGGCCCACTCAACCTCGATGGTTGCGAATTCGCGCTGGTCCGCGGCGTCCTGATCGTGCTCCGGATGGCCGGTCAGCGTGAAGCGACGGCCCGCGTCCATCGCGCGCAGGCTGCCCACGCCGTGAAAGCGCTTGGCCTGCGACTCCCATTCCTCCATGCGAATCTTCGACAGGTGATCACCACGTTCCTGTTCCGGATACGTATAGCCGCCGGTGTATTCATAGACTTCTGTTTGCGAGGGCAACGCTCCCTGATTCTCCATCGTGGGAACCGACGTCCCTTTCGGATTGGAGGGCGTCGAAGGACTCTTATAGTCGAAAGTACGCGTCGACAGCATCACGGATTGCAGTGTCCGTGTGCCTGACCACTGGGTGAGTGCGTCGGCCTCATTGCTCACGCCTGCACGATAAAACGTGACCATTGCGGGCGAGAGCGGTTCGAGCGTTTCGAGGCGGTCAGTGATGACCAGTGTGTGCGATTTGCCGTCGGCTGCCTGCTGCCAGATTCCAAACAGGCCTTCAGACTCCAGGAGCCTGTGCACGAAGTTCCAGTCGGTCTCGTCCTGCCTGCAATATGAGCGCGTCGGCAGCGGCTTCGACAGCGCGAAACGGTACATTCCCTTGGCCTGCGGGTGCTGGTTGAACACGTCCGAGATGACCTCGTCCACTGCCTTGTCCTGCCAGTGTCGCTGGTCGCGGCGGAACTTCAGGAAGTGCATCCACGAGGAAAAGCCCAACTGGTAGCTTGCAAGATTTCCGTCTGCTCCCAGCCGGCGAGCGGTGTGCACATAGCCGTGATGTGGCAGATAAGACCCATCAGTCTGTTGGATCCAGAGGGTAACGGCTTGGGAGATCAGCGTTTTGAGCTGCACGTCGCCCGAGGTAGATACGCAGTCGAGCAGCAAGAAATAATCGCGGCCGATCCGCGAGCGCCCGGTGACACGGTGGGGCAACAATACGTTGTTGCCAGCCGGAGTATCCAGTTTTAAAAGACGGCCCTGCTGCGACAGTCCGCCCGTTATTGCCCCGATTATGTCCTGCGTGCTCATACCGCCTCTCGATTATTTCTGTTTTCTCGCGCGATTTTACGTATGACGATACGGCCAAAGCAATCAGATAATTGTCAGGAATTGAAAACGGAAATTGAATTAATGCGGAATGGATATAAAAGTGAATACCGGATCGCAAAAGCATTCGCTGAGCCTCGCATGCATTGGCGGCAAGTCGTCGCGGTGGGCGGCGGCTTCGATCGAGGATGACGACGCGCGCGCACGGCGTGGTCGATGCAACGACCGCAAGGGCGCTGCCACGATCCGTGCTGCACGAGGCGGTGATGCTCCGGTGCCCTCACGAGCGACGGAGTTTGCACTAGACGCGAATGACGCGGCATGGAAGCGTGTTGCCACCACACGAGTGACGACGCGTAAAAAAAAGCCGGCGCGTCCGAAAGGGAGCGTCGGCTGAGTGTCCTGGCAAAATCTCGAGGTAGAGGCCAGAACCTGAAAGGCTTGCAGGATAACCCAGTCTGCCCCCGGGGTGATTCGCCGAACTGACACGAAAGTACGCCACTTTTCTACGGATTGGGGTGCCATCATGGAGTTGTTTCTCTCGTGCAGCACACACGCGCTGTGGATACCGGACGCCCCTCTTTGTCTACGCCTCGTTGTTGACTTCGCTCACGCGCGTTCGGGGGTTTTCATTACCCCGGCGGAGCGCCGGGAATATTTCAGTTTCCGCGGTGTGTGCTGCTCCGTCCCGGGACCCTCTTTCTGGAAAAGCGCCTTAAGTTCAAGTCTGGACCTATCAGGATATGGTCCAGACACGACACCTCATTTGTAGTTTTTTCTGGCCGTTGACTGGGAGCAGCACCTCGGCCGTGCGGGAGGTGAGCTTTCTGTCAAGCCCGGACTAAAAAAGGACCACCTTGCGATGGTCCTTCCGGTTTTGTGGAGCCGCCGGACAACCTTAATCCGCCGGAGTTACGGCCCGGTCCTGTACCCAATAGTCGACCGGCTGACCGGCCACGTTCAGATGCGCGGCATCGTCAAAAAAACCATCGCCGTCGACCTTGCAAGCGACAGTTCCAGCCGGGATAGGGCGAGCGGTCTGGCGAGAAAGAGCGTTGGAGCGTGAATCGGCCGAGTCGAAGCTGATGTCCTTGAACGCCTGACGCGTGAGGCCGCCAAGCGTGTCGTACTTGACCACCACCTTGGATTCACCATGGCCACATTGCAAGGCCGCCGATGCAGAAGTCAAGCTGAATGCAGCGAGGATGGGAAGGAGGAATTGCAGTTTCATGCGTATTACCCGTAATTAAGGTTGATGTGCCGCTGGCGCGGCGCCTGGACCAATCGCTTCCGGTCCTGCAATTAGATAGCTAGTGAATTTATTCACCGTCGCCTCACTTCCTTGTGTCGGCGGACACAGTGGCCCATGCAGCGGTCCGGGGATCGGACCACGGGGGCATCCTGCGTCCCCTCAACGGTCTCCTTGGAGTGAATCGTCGCGGGCACGCAGTTCCCTTCTTGAAAAGGGCCGCATCACGGTCGCCTGCCGACCCGCACCTTCACCCAGTTATCGCCTACAATGCCTGTATATCCATACAGTATCTGAGGGCACGATGACGGCGATTTGTCAGAACGTAGAGTCGATTCATCCTGGCTTGTGGCGCGGCTCGCAATTGGCTGCTGGCCACACGCGAGTCGTCCCATGCGGCGACGTCGCTTTGGCAAATGAACTGCCTGGCGGCGGATGGCCACGTGGAGCACTGACCGATTTATTGGTCCAGCAACCGGGTTGCGGCGAAGTCCGGCTACTCAAGCCAGCTCTTGACGCGGTCGCCGGCCGCCCGGTGATGCTCATTCAGCCTCCACACCGGCTGCAGCCGTCCGCGCTCGCCTGGTGGGGCGTCTCAGCCGAGCATATGGCCGTAGTGCGCACGAAGCAAACCGCCGACGCCCTGTGGGCTGCGGAGCAAGTGCTGCGGGCGGGGACTTGCTCGGCGTTAATTTTCTGGCAGAGCCACGTTCGGCCGGAATCACTGCGACGGCTCCATCTTGGGGTCGGCTCAGAATTCGGAAAAAATCGTACGCTAAGCTGCTTGCAGGGGGCGT
>NZ_JALQCK010000068.1:0-30595 GCF_030464835.1 Paraburkholderia sp. WS6 | reverse complement strand
ATGAACCGCACGCGCTGGCCGGAGCCCCCTACCGCGCGAGCGGTTTCGTTCTTCGACCCGGTGCGGACGGTCCCAGCCGTCTCAAGCATATGGCAGGTCTGGAGCGTACAGCGGTCAGTCAGGACGTAAAGCTGGGCGCCGGCACCAACGGAGTGGGCTTCGACGTCGGCATGGGCGGGAGGTTCGGCGATGGTTGATTGGCAGGCACTCATCATAGTCGACGACGCGCGGGCGACGCCGCAGGACAAAATCCCGCGCTAACGCCGCGACGCGCGGATCGCGCGCGCATGCGGCGCGAGCCGCGATTGCATCGTGTGCCAGGTTAGCCGTGGCCGAGCCGGCCGTCGCGCACCCGCCAGAGATCGAGCGGGTTGTCGTCTTGCAGCGCGGGCGGCAGCAGTTCCGCAGGTAGATCCTGATAGCAAACCGGCCGCAGAAAACGCTCGATCGCCATCGTGCCGACCGATGTCGTGCGCGGATCGGACGTCGCCGGGAACGGCCCGCCATGCACCATCGCATGCGACACCTCGACGCCGGTCGGATAGCCGTTCGCGAGAATCCGTCCTACCTTGCGTTCGAGCGTCGGCAGCAGGCGCCGCGCGAGCGCGACGTCGTCCGCCTCGACGTGCAGCGTCGCCGTGAGTTGCCCTTCGACGTGCTCCGCGAGCGCGATTATCTCGTCGACGTTCTTGCAGGTCACGATCAGCGACGTCGGCCCGAAGATCTCGTCCTCGAGTTGCGGGTCCGACACGAACGCTTGCAGCGTCGTCGCGAACAACGCCGGGCACGCGGCGCTTTTTGCGTCCGTGTCGGCGCCGCGTGCGAGCGCACGCGCGTCCGCGCCCGCCGCACGCTTGGCGATGCCGTTCGCATACGCGGCCGCAATGCCGGCGGTCAGCATCGTCTGCGCGCCCTTCTGCCCGAGCGCCTGCGCGGCCGCATCGACGAACGCCTGCGTATCCGGCCCGTCGAGCACGACGACGAGCCCCGGATTCGTGCAGAACTGCCCGACGCCGAGCGTCAGCGAATCGACAAACCCGCGCGCGATCTCCGCGCCGCGCTTCGCGAGCGCGCCCGGCAGCACGAAGAACGGATTGATGCTGCTCATCTCCGCATACACCGGAATCGGCTCGCGACGCTTCGCGGCGATGTCCATCAGCGCGAGGCCGCCGCCGCGCGAGCCGGTGAAGCCGACCGCCTTGATCGCCGGATGCGCGACGAGCGCCTCGCCGATCGCGTTACCCGCGCCGATCACGAGCGAGAACGTTCCTTCCGGCAGCCCGCACGCGCGCACCGCCTGCTGGATCGCGCGCCCGACGAGCTCCGACGTGCCGAGATGCGCGGGATGCGCCTTCACGACGACCGGGCACCCGGCCGCGAACGCGGATGCGGTATCGCCGCCCGCGACCGAGAACGCAAGCGGGAAATTGCTCGCACCGAACACCGCGACCGGCCCGACCGGAATCTTCTGCAGACGCAGATCCGCGCGCGGCAGCGGCTTGCGCTCGGGCTGCGCGGGATCGATCGTCGCGGCGAGCCAGCGCCCGTCGCGCACGTGCGACGCAAAGAGCCGCAATTGCCCGACCGTCCGGCCGCGCTCGCCTTCGAGCCGCGCGACCGGCAGCGCCGATTCCTGATGCGCGCGCTCGATCAGCGCGTCGGCGAGCGCGAGAATGTTCTCGGCGATCGTCTCGAGAAAGCGCGCGCGCGTTTCGAACGGCGCCGCCCGGAACACATCGAACGCCGCGTGCGCGAGCCGGCACGCGCGATCGACGTCGTCCGCGCTGCTCGCGGCAAACGGCGGCTCGAGCGCCGTACCGCGCGCCGGGTCGAACGCGAACATTGTCCCTTCCGCGCCGCGTACCGACGCGCTGCCAATCAACATCTCTCCGGTGATCTGCATCATCGTCCTGTCTGTGTGTCCAGTTTGCGAGGTTCGTCGAGATCGATCCGGTAGATCCGGATCGCGTTGTCATGCCAGATCGCGCGGCGTGCCGCGTCGCTCAGCTGCCGGTCGGCCATCGCGGCCGCGAACGTCCGCACCAGAGCCGGATACGCGATCCGCAATCCGGCGACCGGGAAGTTGCTCGCGAACATGCAGCGCTCGGCGCCGAAGATCGCGACCGCGTCGCCGATGATCCGGCGATTCTCCGCGTCGTTCCATGCGGCGTCGCGCAGCCCGAATTCGGACAGCTTCACCGATACGCGCGGCTGCTCGGCGAGCGCCTCCATCCCGCGCCGCCAGCGCGCGAGGCCTGTGTCCGAACGGTCCCACGGCAGCCCCGCGTGTTCGAGCACGACGTCGACGGCCGGCGCATCGGCGAGCCGCGCGGCCGTTTCGTCGAGATGCCAGAACGGCACGCGCAGATCCCAGCGCAGCCCATGCGCGGCAAGCCGTTCGAGCGCGCGCGGCCAGCGCGGGTCGCTCAGCGTGCCAGGGCCGTCGACCGTGGCGTCCGGCGTCGCCGACGTGCGCGGCTTGAAGCGCACGCCGCGCACGAGCGGATACGCGGCCTGCTCGGCGAGGCGCTCGTCGGCATCTTCGGCGAGCAGGTCGACCCACGCGACGACGGCCGACGGAATCGGATGACGCGCCGCGACGTCATGCAGCCAGCGCGTTTCCGCGAGCGCGTCGTCGCGCAGGCACTCCGCCTCGACGTGCACGCTCGCGACGACCGGCGCGCCGCCGGCCGCGCGCCGGAATTCGTCGACACCGAAGTCGTTGCACAGGTCCGCGTAATCGCCGAGGATGAAGTGCTCGGGATCGTACGCGCCCTGCAGCCATGGATAGCGGACGTCGCCGTTCAGGCGCCACAAGTGATGGTGCGCGTCGACGATCGCATCGGGCAGCGCGAGCGCCGCGTCGTCCGCGCGCGGATCAGCGACCGCCTGCGAGCACATAGGACGCGTCCGGCTCGCGCAGCGTCGGCATCTCGTTGACGAAGCACCACGCAGTCAGGTCGAGCTCGCGCACGTGATCGTCCTGGAACGACACGTACGCGGCGGGCCGCGACGGATGGAACGACAGCGCGGTCGGATTCGCCGGCAACGCGATGCGCTCGATTTCCTCGAGCCGCTGCGCGTCGAACACCGAGATCGACTGCTCGCCCGAATTCGTCAGCAGCAGCAGGTCGCGGCCGTCGACCGAACTCGTCCGGTAAATGCGGTTCGGATCGCTGCGCGTCTTCACGCGGCGGCCGCAGGTCATCGTCGCGGTGTCGATCGCGACGAGCGTGTCGTCGCCGCGGTTCGCGACGAAGAGCGTCTTCTCGTCGCTCGACAGAGCGTTGCCTTCGGGGCGCGGCCCCGGCATCACCGCGCGCGGCGTCACCGTCGCATCGCGCGGATCGAACTGCGTGACCGTGTTCGACAGCAGATGCACGCCGTATGCGCGGCTCGCGTCGCGCGTCAACGTGACGAGGTGCGTCTTCACGCCGCCGGACGACACCGCCATGTTCGGCACCGTCTGCTCGCGCGGACGATCGAACACGAGCAGCATGTCGCTCGCCTCGCTCATCGCATACAGGCGCCCGTCGGCGTCGCTCGCCATCCCGTGCGGCCGGTAGTACGGCCAAAGGTCGAGCATCCGCGTGAGTTTGCGCTCGTGCAGATCGATCTCGGCGATCCGGTGATCGCCGTCCTGGCCGCGCGTCCACGCGGTTTCAATCCCGAAGATGCCGACGTACGCGAAGCGGCGCTCCGCGTCGACGGTGAACTCGTGCGGGAAGCTCGGCAGCACGATGTGCTTGAGCGCCGCCTTCGTCTCGAGATCGTAGAAGCTGAAGGTATGGGCGCATTTCTGCACCAGCAGCAGGATGTCGTTCATCGTGAATCTCCGTCCTTCGAGGTTTCGCCGCGGCACGCATGTCGCGCCGCGGCGAGTGTGGGTTCGTTGCGTTCGCAACCGTCAGTCGGTTTCTCAGTCCTCGCAGCGCTTCGGCAGCGTCAGCGCGAGCAGGCCGGCTACCGCGAGCGTGACCGCGAGGCTGTACACGCCGGCCGCCGAGCTCACGTGCTGGGTCAGCACACCGACCGCGTACGGGCCGCAGAAGCCGCCGAGGTTGCCGAGCGCGTTAATCAGGCCGCGCGCACTGCCGGCGGTCTCAGGGCTGCAGAGCTTCGGCGGAATCGCCCAGAACACGCCGGCCGCCGCCTGCAGGAAGAAGCCGCAGCCGATCAGGAACGCGAACGACACGAGCATCGTTTCGTGAGTCAGCACCGACAGCGCAAGGCATGCGGCGAAGCCGACGAGCGGCAGCAGCACGAACAGGCGGCGCTTGCCGGTCCGGTCGGACAGATACGACGTCGCGAACATGCCGACCATCATCGCGATGTAAGGCAGCATCGCGAGCAGTCCGATATTGCCCATCCCGGTGTGCGTGAGGTTCTTCAGCAGCGTCGGCAACCACATCGTGTAGCCGTAGATACCGACCTGGTAGCAGAAGTTGATCGCGATCAGCAGCCAGATCGTCGGGTTGCGCATCATCGCGCCGAACGACGCCGCGGTCGGCTTGCCCGACGCGCGCTTGCGCTCCTGCTCTTCGCGCAGCGCATCGAGGATGTACGCCTTCTCGCGCGGCGACACCCAGCGCGCGGTCTCGGGGCCGTCGTCGGCGAACAGCATCCAGACGATCAGGAACAGCAGCGACAGCACGCCCGTGCTGAAGAACAGGTGGCGCCAGTCGTACGCGGCGAGGATGTAGCCGGACAGCGGCGCGGTGATCATCCCGGCGAGCGGCACGAACATGATGACCATCGCGTTCGCGCGCCCGCGTTCGCGATCGGGGAACCAGTTGCTGACCATCGTCAGCACGACGGGCAACATCCCGCCTTCGGCGACGCCGAGCAGGAAGCGCAGCGTCAGCAGCTCCCACGTATGCGTGACGAGGCCGGTCAGCCCCGACAGCGCGGCCCAGCTGATGAGCGACCACGCGATGAATTTCTTGCCGCTGCCGAGCGCCGCGCGCTTGCCGCCGGGAATCTGGAGGAACAGGTAGCCGAAGAAGAAGATCCCGCCGGCTAGACCGGCCATCGTCGCGTCCATGCCGAGATCGGCGTTCATCCCGCCCGGCATCGCGAACGCGATGTTCACGCGATCCATGTAAGAGATGATGCACGCGAGCAGCAGCGGCGGAATCACGCGCAGCCAGCGGCGGCGGGGAATGGCTTCGCCGGCGTCGTAAGCCGGGTTGGCCGGGGTCAGCATGGTCATAGTGTCTCCAGTTTTGGTGGTCGGCAGCGACGGACTTCTGATGGACCGCCTGTCACGCCGTGACGAACCGACACGGGGCCGGCCGCCGGCGCGGAACGCACGTGCGTTCCGCCTCTGCGCGGACGTCTGCCCGTCCGCGCGGCAAACGCGGTTCGCACATGGAACCGCGAAACGCGTGCCGCGCGCGAATGGACCTCAGCGGCCCCAGCGCAGCACGAGCGGATCGAGCCGGCGCGCTGCGTCGAGCAGCCCAGCGCGAACCTGCGGATGCAGCTCGGGCCACGGGGCGCGCGCCTTGTCGCACGCTATCACGCCGCCTTCCTTCATCAGCGCCTTCGCGGTCAGGAAGCCTGCCTGGCGGTTCTCGTAGTTGATCAGCGGCAGCCAGCGCGCGTACTGCGCGACCGCTTCGTCGCGGTTGCCCGCGAAGTACGCGTCGGTGATCTGGCGAATCCCGTCCGGATAGCCGCCGCCCGTCATCGCGCCGGTCGCTCCCGCGTCGAGATCGGCGAGCAGCGTGATCCCCTCCTCGCCGTCCCACGGGCCCTCGATCGCCTCGCCGCCGAGCGCGATAAGCTCGCGCAGTTTCGATGCGGCACCCGCGGTCTCGATCTTGAAGTACGACAAGGCCTCGATCTGGCGCGCGAGCTTTGCGAGGAACGGAGCGGACAGTGTCGTTCCGCTCGCGGGCGCGTCCTGGATCATCAGCGGGATGTCGAGGCCGTCGGTCACTTCCTCGAAGAACGCCTGGATCTGCGCTTCGGACACGCGGAACGTCGCGCCGTGATATGGCGGCATCACCATCACCATCGCGGCGCCCAGCGCCTGCGCGTGACGATTGCGCTCCGCGCAGATCCGCGCGCTGAAGTGCGACGTCGTGACGATCACCGGCACGCGGCCAGCGACGTGCGCAAGCGTCGTGCGCGTGAGTAGTTCGCGCTCATCGTCGCCGAGCGCGAACTGCTCCGAATAGTTCGCGTGGATGCAGATCCCCTGCGAGCCCGCGTCGATCATGAAGTCGAGGCAGCGGCGCTGGCCGTCGAGGTCGAGCGCGCCGTCCTCGGTGAAGATCGTCGGCGCGACTGGGAACACGCCTTGGTAACGAGCTTTCATGATCACTCCACGATCTCGAACTGGTCGAGGAACTCGGTCTTCAGCGTGAGGCCGAGGCCCGGCACGTCGTCGCGCAGCTGCAGGTAGCCGTTCTCGGCGACCGGCTCGCCGTCGAAGATGTAATAGAACAGCTCGTTGCCGACCTCGACGTCGAACATCGGGAAGTACTCGCTCATCGGCGACGCGAGCGTGCTCATCGTCAGGTGATAGTTGTGCATCTGGCCCGCATGCGGGATCACCGGCACGCTGTACGCTTCGCACAGCGCGTTGATCTTGTGCGCCATCGTGATGCCGCCGACGCGGTTCGTGTCGTACTGGACCACCGACACCGCCTTGCGGTCGAGCAGCTGCTTGAAGCCGTACAGCGTGAACTCGTGCTCGCCGCCCGAGATCGGGATGCTCGTCAGCTGGTTCAGCTCCGCGTAGCCGTCGATGTCGTCGGCGATCACAGGTTCTTCCAGCCAGCGCGGCTGATACTTCTCGAGCTTCGGCAGAATCCGCTTCGCGTACTCGAGGTTCCAGCCCATGTAGCACTCGAGCATCAAGTCGTTGTCGTAGCCGATCACTTCACGGACCGCGGCGACCGACTTCAGGTTCTCGACGACGCCCTGCTGCCCGTGCACGGGCCCGTAGCCGAAGCGCATCTTGAACGCCCGGAAGCCCTGGGCGAGGAATTTCTGCGCCTCGGCCTGCATTTCCTTCAGGTCGGTGCGATAGAGCTTCGAGTAGTAGCACGGAATCTTCTCCTTCGTGCGGCCGCCGAGCAGCTTGAAGACCGGCTTGCCAACGCTCTTGCCGAGGATGTCCCAGATCGCGATGTCGACGCCCGAGATCGCGGCCATCCCGATCCCCTTGCGGCCCCATGCGTGCGTCGCGCGGTACATCCGCTGGTTCAGGTATTCGTAGTCCCACGGGTCCTGGCCGATCACGAGCGGCGCGAGGTACTGGTCGATGATCACCTTCGCGACCTGCGGCGCGAGCGCGACGTTGCCGTAGCCGACGATCCCGTCGTCGGTCTCGACTTCGATGACCGTCCACGAATGGAAGCGGAACGTGCTCATCGTTTCCTGGGGCGCGTACAGCAGGTCCATCGCGTTCGCGCAGAAATTGCCCTGCGGCGGCACGGTCTTGCCTTTCCATTGGAATACGCGGGCGCGTACGGACTTGATCTTCATGGCGGTGTCTCCTGAGATTCGATGTGTTCGATGCGTCGTGAAGCGCGCTGGCGGCCGGGCGGCCGTTACGCGGAAATCGTCTGCTGCCGGCGCGCGGCGCCCATCCGGCAGGCGATCTGCAAGGCCTGCCAGGTCGCGCCGACGTCGGCGGTGCCGCGGCCCGCAATGTCATACGCGGTGCCGTGCGCGGGCGTCGTGATCGGCACGGGCAGCCCGCCCTGCACGGTCACACCGCGCGAGAAGCCGAGCAGCTTGATCGCGATCTGCCCCTGGTCGTGGTACATCGTGACGATCGCCTGGTACTCGCCGGCCTGCGCCTTCAGGAAGATCGTGTCGGCCGGGAACGGGCCGTGGAACGGCGCGTCGGTCGGCCAGTCGCGCGCCTGCAGCTTCGTCACCGCGGGCTCGATGATGTCGATCTCTTCGCGGCCGCAGCTGCCGCCGTCGCCGCCGTGCGGATTGAACGCGGCGATCGCGATCTTCGGCGTCGCGATGCCGTTCGCGAGCAGCGACCGGTAGATCAACTCCGAAGCCTGCTCGATCCGCTCGACGCTCAGGTAGCCCGGCGCGTCCTTCAGCGGCACGTGCGACGAGATGCGCGACGTCCACAGCTCGCCGAGCGTGTTGAATTCGCAGAAGTAGCCGGTCACGCCGAGGTATTCGGCGAAGTGGTGGAGCTCGTCCTCGTGCTTCAGGCCGCCGAGCTTCATCGCGTGCTTGTTCAGCGGCGCGAAGCAGATCGCGTCGACCTCGCCGGCGAGCGTGGCGTCCATGCACAGGTTCAGCACGGACAGCACCGAGCGGCCGCCAGCCGCGCAGACCTCGCCGACCTTCACTTGTGCCGGGTCGATCGTGTCGACTTCGACGAACGCGGGACGCGCGATCGACGGCCGGTTGCGCGCGGCGGCGAGCGACGCGATCGGCGCGACGTCGACTTGCACGCCGGCGACGCGCTGGCCGGCTTCCCACAGCCAGCGGTCGCCGATCAGCACCAGGTTCGCGCGGGACGTCGCGTCGGGGCGCGCGAGCAGCTTCGCGATCAGCTCGGCACCGATGCCGGCGGGATCGCCGAGCGTCAGCGCGACGACGGGCAAGGTCGACGGGGCCGTCATGCCGGTTCTCCCGCGTGCGCCGCGCGGTGCGCGACCGTTGAATTCGTCTGCATAATGCGTCTCCGTTTTCGCAGGAATCCGGCTGTTCCTGATATGGGGTTCATGCTAGGTAGACGGACCGAGCCGGTAAATTGAAAACTCTTGATGAATCGATAACCTGAGGTAATCAAATATGGGCTCGCTCGACAAACGCGACTCGACGCCGCAGCTGCTGAACCGGCTGCGGATGCGTCAGATCGCGCTGTTGCTCGCGGTCGACGAATGCTCGACGCTGCGCGCGGCGGCCGACCGGCTCGGCCTCACGCAGCCGGCCGCGACGAAGATGCTGCACGAGCTCGAGAACGCGCTCGGTCAGCGGCTGTTCGATCGCGTCGGGCGCGGCCTCGTGTTGAATCCGGCCGGCGAGCGCGTGCTCGGCTACTTTCGCGGGATCCGTGGCAGCATGGAGGCGCTGAACCGCGAGCTCGCGGAGTTGCAGCTCGGCAGCGCCGGGCGGCTCGCGATCGGCAGCATCATGGCCGCGTCGCCGGGGCGGCTCACCGAGGCGCTCGTGCAGCTGAAGGCGCGCTATCCGCTGCTCGCGATCGACATCGCGGTCGACACCAGCGACCGGCTGATGCCGCAATTGCAGGAAGGCGTGCTCGAGGTCGTGATCGGCCGCGACGCCGGCAGCGACTGCGTGTTCCGCGCGGTCGACGACGAGGCGCTCGCGGTCGTCTCCGGCCGCAACCATCCGCTCGCGGGCGCGGGGCCGGTCGGGTTCGACGCGCTGCTCGAGTATCCGTGGATCCTGCAGCCGGGCGGCAGCCCGGCGCGCGAGGTCATCGAGCGCGAGTTCCGGATGCATCACCAGCCGATGCCGCGCGGGCTGATCGAGACCGGCTCGATACTGACGACGATGAACCTCGTCGACCGCTCGCAGATGCTCGGCGTGATCCCGCTGACGGTCGCGCAGCGCAACGCGGAGCACGGGCTCGTCGCGATCGTCGACTACACGCTTGCGCAGAAGCTGCCGTCGTACGGCAGCCTCGTGCGGCGCGACCGGCCGCTCAGCATCCCTGCGCGGCAGTTCCTCACACTGTTCCATCACGAGGACGACGGCGAGCCGCCGCGCACGTGACTTACCGCAAAACGACACACTCTTGCCAAATCGGACCATCAATTTTTTTCCGCGGCGCGCGGGCCGCATGATGATCGGGCGCCCCGCGTGCGGCCGTACCGAGACATTCCCAACCTCCCCCGATGGCAAGGTGTTCACGTTGTCCGAATACGCGACCGGCCAGTCGACCGAGATCCCGGACGCGTGGGGCAAGCCGATCGAGTTCTACGAAGGCGTCGTCGGGACGCTCGACAAGCTGATCCTGGTCGCGCTCGACAAGGTCACGGCCGCCGCGTCCGCGCAGCAGTAACGACGCGCGCCACCGGGCGGTCAGTTGTCCGGCGTCGACACCAGCAGCACGTAAGCCGGCACGCGGTCGATCGTCCCCGTGCGCGTGATCGTCACCAGGCGCACGGGGCAGCGCAGCGTCTCGCGATACAGCGCGCCGTACCACAGCGGCCGCGTGCGGTGCCCGTCGAGCACGTCGGACGCCGCGCGCCATTGCAGCGGCAGGAACTCCTCGCGATCGCATATGGGGTCGGTCGCGGTTACTGAGCGGCGTTGCGACGATTGATCCGCACGTCGGCGCAATGCCGATCGATAACAAACGGATATCGATATATCGCGTAATTTCAATAGTCGGTTATCGACGATCTCCTGATACTAGGCGCTCACCGGAAGCCCGGAATGGCGCTGCCCCCGGGACCGCCACGCCGGGCAAATCGACAGACAAAAAAGAGACGAACGATGTTGAAGTTACGTGCGTGCGTAGCGCTGATCATGCTCGCCGGCCTGCCGGCCCTGGGCGACGGCCTCGGCGCCCTACGTCGACGTGAAGCCGGCAGGCTATCAGCGGGTAATTGACGGCAAGCAGACCGAACTCTACACGCTGAAGAACAATCAGGGCATGGTCGTGAAGATCAGCAACTACGGCGGCAAGATCGTCGAGTTGCTGGTTCCGGACCGCAACGGCAATCTGGGCGACGTCGTGATGGGCTTCGACACGATCGAGGACGGAAACAAGTACAACCCGTCCACCGGCGCGATCATTGGCCGCTATGCGACCCGAATCGCGAAGGGCCAGTATACGATGGACGGCAAGCTGTATCAGCTCACCATCAACAACGGCCCGAACCACCTGCACGGCGGCAAGAAGGGCTCGCGCTTCCGTGTGTTCGACGCGAAGCAGCTCGACGATCACACGCTGCAGGTCAACTACGTGTTCAAGGACGGCGAAGAAGGATATCCGGGCAACTGCAGCCTAAAGGTCGTCTATACGCTGACCGACGACAACGCGCTGAAGATCAGGTACGACGCGGTCACCAACAAGAAGACCATCGTCAACTTCTCGAATCATGCGGGCTTCAACCTGAGCGGAGACCCGAGCAACAGCATCGTGAATCACGTGGTGACGATCGACGCTGATACCTTCACGCCGGTCGTCAAGCTGATCCGGACCGGCGAGCGTCGCAGCTTCAAAGGGACGCCGTTCGACTTCACGAAGCCGACGCGCATTGTCGACCTGATCTACACGAAGGACGATCAGCTGAAGCAAGGCCAGCAGCTCGCGAACCCGCTGGCCGAAGGCGGCTACGACCACAACTGGTTTCTGAACAAGCGTCCGGGCGAATTGGGGCTCGCCGCGCCCGTGTACGAGCCGACGTCCGGCCGGGTGCTGGAGATCTAGACGACCGAGCCGGCGATTCACTTCTACTCGGGCAACGCACTGCCCGGCACCGACGTCGGCAAGGGCGGCAAAATCTACGGATTCCGCAGCTTCTTCACGATGCTCGCCGAGCATCCGGACGATTCGCCGAACGAACCCAACTGGCCGACGACCGTGCTGAATCCCGGCGAGCGGTTCACGGCGACGACGATCTACAAATTCTCCACGGCGAAATGAACGGGGACACCATGACGATGAAACGCATCTACACGACGACGGGCGCCTGCGCGGCGGCCGTCGCGATCGCGTACCACGCCTTGCCCGCGCACGCGGAAGAGATCCGGGTCGTGGACAACGCGCCATACACGATCGACCCCATTCGCCATCCGGATCCCGACAGCGGCCACAACGGCTTCTTCCTCGACATCGTCAGGCAGATGGCCACCGCGATGAAGCGGGACATTCCCGTGAAATTCGTCGGCTGGCAGGACGCGCAGGCCGAATCGAGGGCCGGGCACGACATCCTCTTCTTCCCGTACTCGCGAACCGCCGAACACGAGCCGAACTACATGTGGGTACAGAAGGTGTGGGATATCGAAGAGGTCTTCGTGTCGCGGCCGGGCGCCGCCGCCATCGATTCCTATGATGCGGGCAACGCGTTGCGGGCGATCGGCGTCGTGGGCGGGTCGACGGGCCACGCCGAACTGAAGAAGCGCGGCTTCTCGAATCTCAAGCTCTACAGCAACGCGGCCGCCGTCACCGAGGCCGTCGCCGCCCGCGAGGTGGATGCCGCATACAGCGCTGACATCGAACTGAAATACGCGTGGCGTGCGGCGAAGCATCCGGGGAATCTCGTCGTCGGGAAGACGCTCGCAAGGCGCGTGCTGTACATCGCCGCGTCGAAGGATTCGCCGGGAATCGATCGCGACGCCTGGGCGAAGGCGTTCGACACGGTCAAGCGTGATGGCGTCGTCGATCGCGCCTACGCGTACTACTTCGGCCAGAAATAGCGAAGCACGGAGCGCGGGTGGCTAAATTGGCCGTCTTGCGCTTCCATCAACGCCATTAATACAAATGATCACGAGAGAAACTCTTACTACGAACTGCCCCGCCTTGATCGAGTAGCGAGGGCAAGGTCCGCATCCAACGCTAGTGCTTGATCGGCGCGAACACCGTTCAGCGGGCTCAACAGTCTTTATGAAACCGTCTGTTAATCTCGCTCGAACAGCATTATGATGCCAGCCGCTAAAGTGCGCCGGCGACCGACCGCCACGAGTTCTGTCGGTCATCGTGATCGCGTCGATTGTCGACGGTCTTGCAACTGCTGTCGACTGTCCCGTTGTGGCCGTTGGCGAACCGATGGCACACTCGGGCCGCTAAAAAAAATGCCGCCCGTAAAGGCGGCACCATGTCCCGACCGACCAGATAACTGGCTCACGCCGGCGGCAGGCCACGCTGGTTGCGCCACTCGTTCATCATGTCGTTGCTGACGGGCGCTTCTTCCCCCATGCCGTTTCGGAAGTCCTTCAGCTTGGCCCCGTAGCGGCTTTCGTCCTTTGGACCGACAACACTGCTGGATGTCCTGCGCTCCGGTTTAGCGCGCACTGTCGATAATCATGCCGCCGTCAGGCGTCAGACTGTACCCGGTCAGGAATTGCGCATCCTTGCTGGCGAGGAACAACACGACTGGTGCCACGTCGTCTTCCGGCGATCCATAGCGGGCGAGCGCATTGGCCGGTGGTGGCGCATCGGCCGCCGCAGCACCCCAAGTGTCGGCGACGGGCAGGACGTTGTTTACCGTGATACTGTCAGCGCCCCACTCGCGTGCAGCCGAGCGTGTCAGTGCGCGCACCGCTTCCTTCGCCATGTTGTAGGGGCCATAGCCCACCATGCCGGTGACGCCAGCCAGCGAGGCAAAATTGATAACGCGCCCCTCGCCACTGGTTTTGAGATGCGGATAGCAGGCTTGCATCGTCCGCAAATAAGCAATCGGTCCCATCTCGAAATTGCGCTGCAATTGCTCGATAGACAGGTCGAGGACCGATGACGAGACGGCAGACGGGTCGAAGGCATTGTTCACCAGGATGTCGATGCCGCCATACGCGGCGACAACCTTGTCCACCGACGCCTTGATCTGGTCGGGATCTGCGACGTCGCAGACTACACCGAGCGCGGTGCCACCTGCGGCCTGAATGCCGGTGACGACTTGATCGATATTTTCGGCGGTACGCGAGAGAACGGCCACCTTCGCACCTTCGGCTGCGAACAGCTTTGCAGTGGCGCGGCCGATACCGCGGCCAGCGCCAGTGACGATGGCAACTTTTCCATCGAGTCGAGTCATGTTGATCTCCATTAACCAAGGGTTACGCATGGCCCAATGCGGCCGGAGCGTAGGGGGACGGGATGTCGTGAGCGGTGTTCTGCGTCATGAATGACACGACCAACAGCACAAGGCCCACTGCTGCAGGCAGAGAGCCACTGTGCTTGCGAACGCCGAGGTGCGCCAAAGCGGACAGCAGCAGGTGATAGAACATGCCGGCATAGGCGAGATCGCTAAGTGCCACGCTGATGCGCGACAGGACGGCGGCCACGGCCAGGAGCTTTACGGCGGTGAGGGTCGGCACGAGATAAGTGGGATAGCCCAGGTCCGCGAGGGCTTGGCGAACCCACTCCCTTTTGAATAGGTACATCGTCGCGGAGGCTAGATAGAGCAACGACAGCAGCGCGGTGCTGGTCCAATACACGTGGTTTTCGGTCATGAGGTTTCCTAGAATGAGCAGCCTTACATCGATTTCGCCAAGAATGTCGCCTAAGATGAAAATGAACAAGTAGGATGAAAAAATGACTCTTAGTATGGAAAACCAGACTAATGACGACGGCGACATCAACATGCATGACGAAATGCGTCGGGCGTTTGCGCTGCTCTCGGGCAAGTGGAAGCTGGAAATCATGTGGCTGCTCAACCAGCGGGTCTATCGCTTTGGGGAATTGCGCAAGGCCATTCCGGGCATCACGCAGCACATGCTGACGGCGCAGCTTCGTGAACTGGAGGCGGATGGCCTGGTGTCGCGCACTGTCTTCGCGGAAGTACCGCCGCGAGTCGAGTATGAAATCACGCAAAAGGCCCGTGGGCTTGGCCCGACGATGGAGGCGCTTACGGCCTGGTGGAATGAGTACGGGCGAAGCGTGCCGATCAAATCGGCCTCGCGCGGGCGCAAAGCCAAGGCAGCGAGATCGAAGTCGGAGTGACACTATGAAAAGGCTCGCGGACCGAGAACGACCCTCTGCAGCCGGTGGGTAGACTCGCACCCAATGGCTCGTGATGGCCGGACTCCGGTCGTTGGATTCAAAGCACTTTTCCGCTCGACCGAAGCGGTGTTGATGCATTCCTGGGCCTCACGAAGGTCGAGGCTTGAGAGCGCCTTCCAGGCCGGCTCGAACAGGTGTTGCCGGACAATGGTCAGAGCGCCGATGTGAGGGCCCGTGCATCTGGCACGGTTGAGCCGCTCCGCGAAGCTGCGGATGTGCGTCGAACTCATGCAGGAATATTTCGCGCGAGTGGCGCGAGGCGCCATATAGCCGTAGCTCAGGCCGCAACAGGCGTGTGGTGTTCCCGCTTGCCGGCATGGTGCTTGACGGTCTGCCGGTGCGCGCCGGACGCCGAACCTGTCCGGTACGATGCGAACCGCACCTTGACGCGATGCGAACGCGCGAGCATCGAATGGTGATGATGCAGCCGAGCGCTTGCGTAATAGGGCGGCTCGACGACCGGCGTTTCGTCGCCGCTCAGCCACCGGCGTATCGTGACGAGATCGGTGGAGCGGCCCCATGATGTTTGCGAGCCGAGCAGCGCAATCATCACCTGGCCATTCGGCATGTTCGCATCGACCACGATGCAGCGCCCCGCCTCGCGGATATAGCCGGTCTTTGCGACCAGAACGTCCCAATCGGCTGCGCGGACTATCGGGTCGGTGTTGTGATAGAACCTCGTCCTCGTGCCGATCTCCTCTTCATAGCGGGGAAGCGTCGTGTATTCGCTGATCAACGGATAGTACGCCGCGGCTTCCGCCATCTTCACGATGTCGCGTGCCGTCGAGAGATTGTCCGGCGAGAGCCCGGTTGGATCGTCGAAGTGCGTATTAGCCATATGCAGCGCGTGCGCCTTTTCGTTCATCTTCTGGATGAACGCAGGCTGGCCGCCCGGGAACGCACGCGATAGCGCGGACGCCGCGCGGTTCTCGGACGACATGAGCGCAAGGCGCAGCATCTCTCCCCGTTCGAGTGACGCACCGATCGGGATGCGGGACCCCGAGTGCTTGAGCCGATCGATGTCGTCATCTTCGACGGTCACCGTGTCTCCCAACGACTGGGCGCTGTCCAGCACGACCATCCCCGTCATCAGCTTGGTGAGCGACGCGATCGGCTGGACGTCATCGGCGTTCTTTTCCAGCAGGACTTCGCCGCGTCCGACGTCGTAAACGATTGCGCTACGTGAATAGAGGAATGGCGTTTCGGCCCACGCGACGAACGGCGCAGAGGCGAGCAGTAGCGCGCTGAGGAAGTTCTTCATGGCGTTCACACCTTGGGACAGCAATCAGGTGATGGCGGGGCCAACGTGCAGGACTGTCCCCGACAACTAAACTGTAGTTGCTCATTGCAGGGATGAGTGTGTGAAAGAGGAACGAATTTTTTGTCCCTGGAAGACCAGCGATGAGGCCTGACGCTGGTCCGGCGAAGCCTACTGAAATAGCGGACGGATGTCCGCGCTCTCGGGGCCGATCCAATCAATGACCTCGAACGCGCTTGGGCCACCTACCGGTTCAGGAAAACCGCTCCCGGGCATGTGTGATATACGCCACCTCCCGTCCGGGAGCGCTTTGCTCGGCTTCGAGCAGCGCAATTTCGGCCCGTGACACATCAAACAGCGCCTTGACGGCGGCCCCCCGCTTCATCGTCACGATCGCCGAAGCGACCTCGGCCGTGGTCGTCAGGAAGGCCTCAAGCGTCCCACGTTCGGATTTGATCCGATGCAGCCTCATGTGCGGCTCGTAGTCGTGGAGCAGCGCCGTCAATTCATCCTCGCCGACGCCCGGCGAAGGTGAATCCTTCGCGATCTTGGCCATCCACTTCCGCAAACGGGCTAGCGCGGCCAGTGCCGCTGGATCCCGTCCGAAGTTCAGGATCTCTTCCCAAGGCGTGTCTGCGCTCGGTTCGGGCAATGTGTCCAGGATCATTCGGATCACCGTCGAAGGGCCCGACTCAACGGGTGAGTCCTTTACACCGGTCGCAACGCGGCGAACGTTCCCAATGGCACGCTCTCCGGCGTACGCTTCGTCCAACGGCTCGACACCGCTGGCGGCATGCCACTAACTGCTTCCAGCCCCGCCCAGCACGCGATGGCGCGCTTTCCGTATTTCGCGCGATACGTGTTTTTTACTGATCGGCAGAATCTCTCGCGCCTGCCAGAGCTGTGCGCGCGAAGCGCGAAACAGTTCCACGGCCTGGACGTGGGCACCGGACCGCTGCCCGACAAGTCGATCTTGCGACGACGGGCTGCAGTCCGACCCTCAACGGACACTGGCCTAGGCGCCACCTCATCGGCAGCTTCCAAGGGTACAACAGTCACTCGTGCCGTCTTTTTGCCCGGAAGGTGATCGTCGCGTACGGACCTGGACCCACCCGAATACCCTACCTGCCGCGATGGCCGGTTCATGCGATCATCAGCAATGGCTCGACGGACCGCTCGCATGCGATTTCATCTTCCTCCCAGAGAATTCGAAGCCGCGCTTCGCGGTTTGCGGGTGGATCACTGCGAGCCGCCCTTCCGACCATCAACTGCTCTGGCTCGAACTGCGCTGACCCGTGAAACCAGACACCAGTAACCCCGAGCGGCCGCCGAATCCCGCCGGGCGAATCGTATCGCGCCGGATCAACGGGCTTGCTGTGGCACGCAACTACCGGCTTGCATGGCTGCCCCACGACACGATGGCGGGCCTCAGTCTGAGCGCCGTCCTCGTGCCCGCGGGGATGGCCTACGCGGAGGCCGCCGGTTTGCCCGCCGTATCCGGGCTCTATGCGTCGTTCGCGGCACTGCTTGCTTACGCCCTTTTCGGCCCGAGCCGGATCCTCGTGCTGGGTCCGGACTCCGCGCTCGTCGCGCTGATCGCAGCGAGCGTCGCACCGCTTGCGCATGGCAATGCGGAGAACGCGCTTGCCCTCGCGGGTGGGCTCGCTCTACTGTCCGGTGCGATATGCGTGGTGGTCGGCATGCTTAAACTGGGCTTCGTGGCCGAACTGCTGTCGCTGCCGATCCGCTACGGCTATCTCAACGGCATCGTGCTGACAATCGTCGTCGGGCAAACACCCAAGCTGCTGGGCTTCCAGGCGCACGGTGAATCATTCATGCAGCAAGTGCGCGAACTCGCGAGCGGCGTCGTTGCGGGCCAGACCAATGTGCTGGCCGTTACGATCGGCGTCGCTGCGCTCGTCGTGATCCTCGTCTGCCGGCGTTGTTTGCCGAAGGTGCCCGGCGTGCTCATCGCGGTCGCGGGCGCGACGATTGCGGTCGCCGCGCTGGATCTCGCACAGCGCTTCGGGCTGGCGGTGGTCGGCAACATGCCGCAAGTGCTGCCAGCGCCACGCATTCCGGCGCTCGCACTCAACGAGTGGACGGCGCTTCTCGGCGGCGCTGCCGCTGTCGCACTCGTCTCGTTCACCGACATAAGCATCCTGTCGCGCACCTATGAGGCGCGCAGCGGGGAAACCGTCGATCGCAACCAGGAATTCGTCGCACTCGGGCTCGCGAACATCGCGGCCGGCGTCGCCCATGGGTTCGCCGTAAGCGCGAGCGCTTCGCGTACGCCGGTCGCCGAAGCGGCAGGCGCGAAGACGCAGGTGACCGGCGTCGTCGCGGCCCTGATTGTCGCGGGCCTGTTGCTGTTCGCGCCACAGGCGCTGCGCAACACACCGCAGGCAGCGCTTGCCGCGGTCGTTATCGCCACCTGTCTCGGGATGCTCGAAGTGCGCGGCGTGTTGAGACTTTATCGGCTGAGACCGAGCGAATTCGTGCAATCGATCGTCTGTCTGCTCGGCGTCGCGATAATCGGGGTCGTGAACGGTATCGGCATTGCGCTCGCACTCGCGGCTCTGGGGTTCCTGTGGCGAGGGTGGCGTCCGCATTCCGCTGTGCTTGGCCGCGTCGATCAGATGAAGGGCTATCACGATGTCGCCCGCCATCCGGAGGCCCGTCGCATTCCCGGGTTCGTCCTGCTGCGATGGGATGCGCCGCTTTTCTTCGCAAACGCGGAGATTTTTCGCGAACGCGTGCGGCAGGTAGTTCGCGAGGCGCCGACAAAAACCGCGTGGATCGTGATCGCAGCTGAACCGGTGACAGACGTCGACCTCACCGCAGCCGACACTCTCGTGCGGCTTCATGACGAACTCCTCGCGTTGCACGTCACGCTGTGCTTCGCGGAGCTGAAGGGGCCCGTGAAGGACAGCCTGGAGCACTACGGCCTGTTCACGATGATCGGCGAGCGAAACTTCTTTCCTACCATCGGACAGGCGGTGAACCGTTATCTGGAGTCGCATGCGGTCGAATGGCACGATTGGGATGAGACGTAGGCGCGTCGCGCTCACAGGCTGTGAGGAGGACAGCCGAGTCAGATAGCGCGGGTGTCCAGTAGGAGTGGGCGGACAGGACATTCAAATGTCCGTACGAACGCGCGTGCCAGCGGCGACAAATGGCCGGGTCCGGTTCAATATTGAAACGACAAGGCCGCGCGCCGTCGATGCTTTCGGTGGTGTGATTCACTGAAGTATGCAGCACAAGACTGGTCCACGGTTCACTGTGCAAGCGGGGGGCGTCGTTGCCAACTGCCCGTTGCCTTAGAGCCGTCCCTCCCGGCGCCGTCAGCGCGTGGCTCGCGACGACACGCATGGACATAAGCGGTGGCCAATACACGCTAAACTGGGTTCGTTACTGAAACGATCGGTGGATCGGGCTCAAGGCGATGAAATTTACCGGGTTGATGTTGCGTCTCACCGTTGCGTGCCTGATTGTGTTCGCAGGAGTCGCCATCTTGCAGGATCGTTTTATCTACTTCCCTGAGAAGGCTGCAACCGGGGACGTCGTTTCCAGCGTACTTCGCGCCTGGCCGACACCTGAGGCGTTCCGGGGCCTCGTGGCCGAGCCCGTCGGATCCGTGCGCGCCACCGTCATCGTCTTTCATGGCAATGCCGGGCATGCCGGACACCGTTCGTTCTACGCCGCAGCGCTCATGCGGCTCGGGCTGCGCGTGATCCTCGCCGAATATCCAGGCTACGGGCCGCGCGACGGCACGCCGGGCGAAGAGAGTCTGGTCAGTGATGCCCAACAGACCATCGCGCTGGCGCATCGGCTCTATGGCGCGCCGCTGCTGCTCATCGGCGAATCGCTCGGGGCCGGCGTGGCGGCCGCCGCCGGCTCGCGTGAACGCGACAAGACCGCTGGCTTGCTGCTCATCACGCCATGGGATCGGCTTGAGCACGTCGCCGCTTATCACTATCCGTGGCTGCCCGTGCAATGGCTGCTGCGCGACCGATACGACAGCGTGACCCATATGGCGTCGTTCGGGCGCCCTGTTCTCGTCGTGGTTGCGGAGCGCGACAGCATCGTCCCCCCACGCTTCGGCGAAGCGCTCTACAACTCGCTGGCCGAACCGAGACAACTGATAGTGGTGAAGGCGGCTGAACATAACGACTGGATCGGCCGCGTCGACGAAACCTGGTGGCGGGAGGTGATCGGCTTCCTGCTCACGCCTTCGCATTGAAATATGAAATCACGCTGCGTCCCGTCCGGCAGGGAACGCTTCTATGTCCTCGATGCGAAGAACAGACCAGTCGAGGTGTTCGACCGCGGCGAGTGGTCGCGCTGGATGACAGAGAACGAACTGATCTTCCGCCGCACGCTGCTGGACGAATCCGGTGTGACGGTCACCACCCGCTTCCGCGGTGTGTCCGAACCGAAAACCGGGGAGGGTTCGCTGTTCGTGACGCGCGTCGCCGGAATGGAAGCGCGAGACAACAAGAGCTACGGAGCACGTACGCTCGATGAGGCGCTGGAGCAGCATGAGCTCATCGTGCAGAAGATCGTCCGCATGCTGACCAGGCGGTGATCGCCACAGCACAATGATTCTCCTCGACCATAACCATCCCCCCGCGCGGACGACATTGCCGGCCCGGGCGTCCGCCCGAAGGTCGCCACGCCCAAAGTGACTATCTATCTGACTGACGGCCTGCAGCCTTTCGACCGTGAAATCGGATATGACAATGGCGCGCCACTCTCGTCCGCACGGCTGCAGCCCGAATAACAATCCAGGCGCAGGACAGGCGATTGAAGAAGATTGGCGGCGACCGGGTGCGATTGACCGTAGTCGACCCTGTCCGTCCTTCGACCCGGCGCGAGCGTTACGGCGGCTTCCAAACCGGAACGGCTGTTCGAGCAGCCGTCTCGACCGGCATGTCTTCGGCTAGGCAATGGACAGAACATCGAAAGGTTGCTGACCTTTCTCAAGCCTCATTCCAGTCGCATTGCTCCAGGGTCCCGGTTAGCAGTGTAGAGCGGAAGCACCTCGGTCTCGATCAGGCCGATTGCCTCCATCGCCAGGTGTGACAAGGTGTGCTGGCTGCTCGTCGCGATTGCGAGACGGCTGTGCAGCGTCGGGTGCCGTATGCGCGTCACGGAAAACGGGCGCCTGAGCGGATCGGTGGCCGGCGCATTGATGGGCAACACCGCGTAACCATAGCCCTCGCACACGAGGTCGAGAATCGCCCCGACCGCATCCACCTCGAGTGCGATGGAGAGCTTGACGCCCTCCTCGGCCGCGCGCGTTTCGACGACCTGCCGCAGCGCATGCATGCGCCCTGGAATGATGAGTGGATAGCGCGCGATGTCCTTCAGGCGGATCTGTTCCGGTGCCTGACCACCTGTGCCCCCAGTCATGCCAATCAGGAACAGTTCTTCCTCAAACAGTGCGCGCTTCTCGACGAGTGCGGTGAGCGAAGTGTCGTAAAGCACGGCCGCATCGATGCGCCCCATCATCAGCCACTCTGTCAGGTAGGTGGAAAGCCCCTCTGCCACGGAGATCGTCGCATCTGGAAACCGCTGCCTGAACTGCCGGATCAACTCCTGCGTGGCGACCTTTGCGAAACTCGGCGCAAGGCCGATGCTGAAGTGTCCGCTGACCGTCCCCTTCAATTGCCGAAGATCGTGCCGCGCACGCTCGGCCTGCAGCAGCATCCCCTTCGCATGACCCAGCATGACCTGCCCAGCATCGGTTGCCAGGACGCCGCGCCCGTGCCGCACGAGTAGGGTCTGCCTTAATTCCACCTCGAGCTGTCGCACGAGGCGGCTCAAGGTCGGTTGATTGGTATCGAGGATCGTGGCCGCGCGCGTAAAGCTCCCTAGCTCAACCACGTGCACGAAGGCCTCGAGCTGCTTCAGTTCCATTTCGGCTCCTATACGGTTTTCGTATATCAGCTAGTCGGCTATGTCGATTGTATTGGCCAACTCGAATCGCCACAATGATCCTCATTCGCTGCCATGCCTCGCAACTTTTCTCAATGGAGTTCAGCCAGACCATGAAGCCCTGTCTTCCGCCAGATCCGAACCCAGTCAAACCGTCGCATGGGCTCCCCGCGCTCGCGTGCGACGCGCACTGCCACGTATTCGGCCCCGCTGAGCGTTTCCCCTATGCCGACGATCGCAGCTACACGCCACCCGACGCGCCGTTCGAATCGCTCGCTGCCCTGCATGACCATCTGGGCCTTGCGCGTGGGGTGATCGTGCAGGCGAGCTGCCACGGCACCGACAACACCGCGATGCTCGATGCGATCGCCCGGGGCAACGGGCGATACCGAGGCGTCGCCATCGTCGATGCAGACGTGACCGATGAAACGCTGAAGGCGCTCAACGACGCGGGTGTGCGCGGCGTACGCTTTAATTTCGTCGCCCATCTGGGCGGAGCGCCCGACCTGGACGTATTCGAACGCGTGCTGCGGCGCATCGAAGCGCTTGGCTGGCATGTCGTCCTGCACCTCGACGCACAGGACATCGTCAAATACGCCGATCTGATCGGGCGGATTCGCGTGCCATTCGTAATCGACCACATGGGCCGCGTGCGCGCCGAGGCGGGTCTGGATCAGGAGCCGTTCCGGCTACTGCTGGAATTGATGCGGAATCCGCTCGCGTGGGTAAAGGTGTGCGGCTCCGAGCGAGTCTCGGCGGGCAAGCGCCCCTTCGACGACGCGATTCCCTTCGCGCGAGCACTCGTTTACGCCGCACCGGATCGTGTGTTGTGGGGCACAGATTGGCCGCATCCAAATATCTCAAAGGACATGCCCAATGACGGTGAACTAGTGGACCTGCTGTTCCGCATTTGCGACGACCCCGTGCTGCTCCACAAGATCCTGGTCGAGAACCCTGAACGACTTTACGACTTCGGCGCTGCTAAATAACAGACGGTCAAAAAGGCCGCAAGACAACATATCGGAGACAAAGCATGACCCAAGCCAACTTTCGTTCTCGCATTGCGTTTGCCACGGGGCAGCCGCGATGAACGCCACCACCTCATCCCGTGATACGACGCCGCGTAGACGCGTCCCCTTTTACCGCCAACTCTATGTGCATGTGCTGGCTGCGATCCTGATTGGTGTCCTGCTCGGCCACTTCGCGCCGGCGCTCGCCGTCCAGATGAAGCCACTCGGCGATGCGTTCATCAAGCTCGTCAAGATGGTGATCGGCCCAATCATTTTCTGCACCGTGGTCGCGGGCATCGCGGGCATGGGCGACATGAAGAAGGTCGGCCGCGTCGGCGGAAAGGCCATGCTTTATTTTGAAGTCGTCTCGACGCTCTCGCTGATGATCGGGCTCATGGCCGGACATCTGTTGCGTCCGGGTGCCGGTTTCAACCTCGATCCGTCGAAAATTGATGCTTCCGTGCTTTCCGGCTACGCGACTCAGGCCCATGAGCAAAGCACCGTCGAGTTCCTCATGCACATCATCCCGAACACCGTGATCGATGCGTTCGTGACGGGCAATGTGCTGCAGATTCTCCTCATCTCGGTGCTCTTCGGCGCCGCGCTTGCCGCGCTCGGGGAACGGGGCAAGCCGCTGGTCGAGTTCATCGGCGGCATCGCCAACGTGTTCTTTGGCATCGTTCACATCATCATGAAGACCGCTGCCATCGGAGCCTTCGGTGCGATCGCCTACACAATCGGAACATATGGAGTCGGATCCGTCTTGCCGCTGATCAAGCTGATCGGCGCGTTCTACCTGACGCTTTTTGTGTTTGTTGTGGTCGTCCTCGGCGCGATTGGGCGCGTGATGGGCTTCAACATCTTTCGCTTCATGAGCTATATCCGCGAGGAGATTCTCATTGTTCTCGGCACGAGCTCATCCGAAGCGGCGCTGCCCGGGATGCTCGAGAAGCTCGAACGCCTGGGGTGTTCCAAGCCGGTAGTCGGGCTCGTCGTGCCTGCGGGCTATTCGTTCAATCTCGATGGCACCAACATCTATCTGACGATGGCGGTCCTGTTCATCGCGCAGGCCTTCAATATCCAACTCACCTTCACGCAGGAGATGACACTGATCGTGGTCGCAATGCTCACCTCGAAGGGCGCGAGCGGCGTGGCCGGTGCTGCGTTCATCATGCTCACCTCGACTCTGCTTGTGTTCCCCGTCATCCCTGTGTCAGGCATGGTGCTGATTCTCGGCATTCACCGATTCATGGGCACCGGACTCGCCGTCGTCAACACGATTGGGAACGGTGTCGCAACGCTCGTTGTTTCCGCCTGGGAGCGCGAGCTCGACCGCGACAAGCTCGACGCCGCCATGAAGAAGCGCACGGTCAGCTAGAGCACGGCTTCGTATAGGGGGCCCGCGTCAGGGCTGGCCGCCGCCGTACAAGACAATCAAAACACCAAGGAGACTGCCCCATGAAGATCAGGAGAACTGCACGCCCCAAGAGATCGTGCACAGAGCGATCACGCTTGCAGGCCGGCGCTTGCGCAGCGATGACATTGTGCGCAGCCAGCGTAAGCGCGCAGGTCCAGGACGCCTCGCAGGTCCAGCTTTACGGAATCGTCGGCACATACGTCGACAGTCTGAAGCGCAGCGACATGCAGCATTCGCAAGTTCAGATGGGAAGCGGCGGTCTAACGACGTCCTTCTGGGGTATTCGCGGCAAGGAAGATCTCGGCGGCGGTGTGAACGCTATATTCACTCTGGAAAGCTTCTTTCAGCCGAATAACGGCGCACTCGGACGCAGCGCAAGCGACCCATTCTGGTCGCGCAATGCTTATGTTGGCTTCTCAGGGCCCTTTGGTCAGCTCACCTTCGGCAGACATCGGAACCCGACCTACACGGCTATGTCACTGGTTAACCCGTTTAGCTCTTCCGTGGTGTTTTCACCTTTGGTGCTGCAAACGTTCGTGGCGACTTACGGTGGCTCGATCATCGGCGATACGGTCTGGAACAACGCTGCCCAATATACAACCCCGACCTACAAGGGCTTGGGGGCGACGGTCATCTACGGTATGGGCGGCGTAGCGGGTTCACCGGGAGTCGGCAATCTCGGCGTCCATCTCGCCTATGTGAATAACGGGCTGACGGCAGTACTTTCCGCGCAGCGTGTTCGCTTCACGATGGTGGGCCCCGTGGCCGCTCAGTATGCATACCTCGCGGGAGCCGCCTACGACTTCAGGGTCGCGACTCTCTACGCTGCGGCAGTGATGACGAGCGACGTCAGCACGCCTACCGGCACGCATACCTATGAAGCCGGTCTTTCCGTGCCGTTTTCGCCAGCAGATTTCCTTCTCGTTGAATGGGCGCGGACGCGGCGCTCTGGACCCGTCGACAATAGCTTGCGTAACACGGCGACCATTGGATTCGACCATTTGCTCTCCAAACGCACCGATATTTACGCCATATATTCACTCGACAAGCTGAGCGACAAGCCCGTCGGCAATACCCTCGGAGTAGGAGTTCGGCATACGTTTTAAGTCGCGGCGCGCGCAGAGGTCGTTTCCTTCGCGCGCCGGTAGCGATTAATGCAGAACCAGCGCATGGCACTCGTCATATCGCGCTGACAATCGAATCAGTTATTGGGAGCGACGATGATCATCGACATTCATGGCCATTACACCACCGCGCCGAAGGCGCTGGAGAACTGGCGTAACCGCCAGATTGCGGGCATCACGGGTCCGTCCGGGATGCCGAAGGCGTCCGAATTGCACATCGGCGACGACGAGTTGCGCGAGTCGATCGAAAGCAATCAGCTGCGGCTGATGCGCGAACGCGGTCTCGACCTCACGATCTTCAGCCCGCGAGCAAGCTTCATGGCGCATCACATCGGGGACTTTCAGGTCTCCAGCACCTGGGCGGCGATCTGCAATGAGCTGTGTTTCCGCGTGAGCCAGCTTTTCCCCGAGCATTTCATTCCGGCCGCGATGTTGCCGCAAAGCCCCGGCGTGGATGTCGCCACGTGCATCCCCGAGCTCGTCAAGTGCGTGGAGGAGTACGGCAACGTCGCGATCAATCTCAATCCGGATCCGTCGGGCGGGCACTGGACCAGCCCGCCGCTCTCGGACCGCTACTGGTATCCGATTTACGAGAAGATGGTCGAGTACGACATCCCGGCGATGATCCACGTGAGCACGAGCTGCAACGCGTGCTTCCACACGACCGGCGCTCACTACCTGAATGCCGACACCACCGCTTTCATGCAGTGCCTCACGTCGAACCTGTTCCGCGATTTTCCGACCTTGCGCTTTGTGATCCCGCATGGCGGAGGCGCGGTTCCCTATCACTGGGGCCGCTTCCGCGGGCTCGCGCAGGAACTCAAGAAGCCGTTACTGAAGGACCATCTGCTCAACAACGTCTTCTTCGACACCTGTGTCTACCACCAGCCGGGCATCGATCTGCTTACGCGTGTGATTCCGGTGGACAACATTCTGTTTGCGAGCGAGATGATCGGCGCCGTGCGCGGCATCGATCCGGAGACGGGCAACTATTTCGACGACACCAAGCGCTACATTGAGACCGCGCATATCGACGCACACGATCGGTACAAGATCTACGAGGGTAACGCGCGGCGTGTCTACCCGCGCCTCGATGCAGGGCTCAAAACGAAAGGAGATTGATCATGATTGAACTAGGGGTCGTATATCGAAACATTCAGCGCGCGGATGGCGATACGGCCGCCAAACTCGGCGCGCTCGGGTCCGCGACTGTCCACGAGGCGATGGGGCGCGTGGGCCTGATGAAGCCCTATATGCGGCCGATCTATAACGGCGCGCAGACGGGCGGCACGGTCGTCACGGTCCTGCTCCAGCCAGGCGACAACTGGATGCTGCACGTCGCGGCGGAGCAGATCCAGCCTGGCGACGTCGTCGTTGCGGCTGCCACGGCCGATTCCACCGATGGCTTTTTCGGTGATCTGCTGGCAACAAGCTTCAAGGCACGCGGCGCACGAGGGCTCATTATCGACGGAGGCGTGCGCGATGTGCGCGTGCTGGCGGAGATGAACTTCCCGGTATGGAGCAAGGCAATCTCGTCCAAAGGGACGGTCAAAGCCACGCTCGGGTCGGTGAACATTCCAGTGGTATGCGCCGGCGCGCTGGTGATGCCCGGCGATGTCGTCGTCGCGGACGACGATGGTGTGGTCGTGGTGCCGGCGGCATCGGCGCAGAATGTTCTCGAAAAGGCGGCTGCGCGCGAAGCCAACGAGGGCGAGAAGCGCGCGAAGCTGGCCGCCGGCGTGCTCGGTCTGGATATGTACAACATGCGCGGACCGCTGCAACAAGCCGGGCTGCGCTATATCGATTGAAAAGGGGCGACAACCATGGTCACTAGTCAAACCATCAATGAACGGATCACCGGTATCTCGTCGATGGCCACGCGCAACGTGCTTTCCGAGTTGGTCGAAGAATACGAGCGGCTATCGGGACGACCTGTGGTCATCGAATCGGTCGGTGGTGTCGCTGCTGCCCGTCGCGTCCAGGAAGGCGAGCCATTCGATATCGTCGTGCTTGCGGCCGACGCGATCGACCGGCTGGCCGCGGCCGGCAGGATCGATCCGGCCAGTCGGGTCGACCTGGCCCGTTCGGGCGTGGCAATTGCGGTGGCGGCCGGGGCGCCTCGACCGGAGACCGGTACTGAAGCCGCCGTTCGCGACGCCATTCTGGCCGCGCGCAGCATCGGCTATTCGACAGGTCCCAGCGGTTCGCACCTCAGCCGCTTGTTCGAGCGCTGGGGCATCTCTGAAGCCATCGCGCCGCGCATCGTGCAGGCGCCGCCCGGCGTTCCAGTAGGCACGCTCGTCGCGCAGGGGGAAGTCGAGCTGGGTTTCCAGCAATTGAGCGAATTAATGCCTGTGGCAGGCATTGATGTCATCGGCTATCTGCCGCCCGAGATTCAGGTCATCACCGTATTCTCGGCAGCCATATGCACAGCGTCTAAGCGGCATGAAGCCGCGGAGGAACTGATCTCCTTTCTGGCCTCGCCCCAGGCTGATTCCGTCAAGCTTCGTCATGGCATGGAACCATCATGAGGGGGTCCCCAATAGCGGGGTTAAGGTCGCGGTTCGCGCTCCCGCCCTGCTACAGCTTCAATATCGAATGCGCAGACGATGTCCCCTCGCTTTCATCTCGAACCTTCACTCGCAGAGAATCAGCATGGATCAGAACAGCAATCAGCATATAGGCCGCGTCGCGATCATCGGCTTCGGAGAAGTCGGGCCTATCTTCGCGCGAGCATTGACCGCCGCCGGCCATAAAGTGTCGGTCTTCGACATCAAGCTGCAAGATGCTGCAACGCGGTCGAGGATCGTGCAGCGGGCCCGCGACTGCGAGGCCCATATCGCCAACGACCTCGCAACGTCACTTCGCGATGCGCAACTCGTTTTCTCCGTGGTCACGGCAAGCCAGGCGGAAGTGGTTGCCACGGCTTCGGCCGAATATCTGACGAGCGGTCAGACCTATCTCGACCTCAATTCTGTATCGCCCGCTGTCAAGCAGCGCAACTGCCAGCAGATCGAGCGCAACGGCGCGGATTACGTGGAAGCCGCGGTGATGGCTCCGGTCCCGCCGCAAGGCGTAAGAGTGCCGATGCTGTTGGGCGGCCGGCTAGCCTCGCATACGGCGGATATTCTCAACGGTCTGGGCATGCGCACGGAGGCCGTAGCTCAGGAAGTCGGCCTCGCTTCAGCCATCAAGTTGTGCCGCAGCATCATGATCAAAGGCATGGAGGCGCTTTGCGTTCAATCGATGTTGGCGGCCAAACAGTTCGACGTCGACGACCGCGTGCTTGCGTCGCTCGCGGCAAGCTTTCCGGGCATGGGCTGGGAAAAGGGCTATGAAGCGTATCTGATCGGCCGGGTTGTCGAGCACGGACAACGACGCTCCGAAGAAATGCGCGAAGCCGCGCTGATGCTCGAAGGTCTGGGCATGTCGGGCGCCCTCGCCAGCGCGATTGCCGATGTGCAACAGGAACTTGCGGCGCGCGCCGCGCCGCTGGTCGAAGCGCTCGATCCCAAGGGCAGCTTGTCCGGATGGCGAAGCCTGCTGAAACCCGTCTGATGGCGTAGCAATATTCTTTCCCCTTTATGCGCAGGTATTGCGCAATGCTATTGACTCGCAATCGCACGCCGAGCGTCGTGCCGCGCCGAGGATCACTGCCTGGACTGTTATGCCCGTAGCGCACAGCAACGAGATCGCCAGGCAGCCCCCCGTTCGAATGCCACCGAGCACTCCGCCCGACTACGTTCGCTTGACGCCCGATAAGCACCACGGCGCGGCTGTTTGTTTCGCTGCGTTGTTGTCATCAACGCTATGAACCGACGTTAAGCTTCGCAAGCCCAATGGCCGTTTTCTGTTTAGGGTTGTAGGACGCCTGCCCTGATCCGTCGACACGTCAACTCGCCCAGACGCAAGCGGGCAGGCGTCCTACAAGCCCCAAGGGAGGAAACCGCGGAGTGCTCTGACATGGCCTGAACATTTCACCGCTATGGCGATTTGTTCGATCCCATTGAGGGCATGGTAGATATAAACGCGGGTAAATCTGAGGTAAGACAGACACGATCGCAGCAGCGGCACAACGGCGGGTCGCCATCGCGCCGGCTCGGCCAGCGCCAAACTGCCGGTTTGGAACGATAGGCGCAGGCGTCTGCTATTGGCTCTCGTTGCCGAAGAGCCGACAGTCGGACTGTGCATCGTGACGCGGTGGTGTTCATGCGTGGGCCCACTCGACAGGCGGTGCCCGGATAGGTCTGCTGCGTTGGAGTATGTCGATGATGATCATTGGCGAACCACAGTGCCGGCAAACGAAGGTTGGCGGCACTGCCACGGTGGGTACAACGTTGGCAAGGCCGATACTGACAGGCACGACGTCCAGCAACTCGCGTATCGTCGCGAGATTCTGGCGCCGCGATGGGTTCGCGATCAGACCGTAGTGGCGGATGCGGTGGAAGCCGCCAGGCAGCACGCGCAGCAGGAACCGGCGCACGAACTCATCTGCCTGGAGCGTCATGGTCTTGTTGCGTGTGCGTCCGTCCACGCGGTAGTCCTTCCAGCGGAAGGTGACGCCGTGTTCGTCGAGCGCGACCAGGCGTTGGTTGGAGATCGCCACCCGGTGGGTATAGCGTGACAGATAGGCGAGCACTGCTTTGGGTCCCGCAAACGGGCGTTTGGCGTATACCACCCACTCGCATGCACGCATTGGCGCAAGCCAGTCGGCAAAGGCTGCCATATCGTTGAGCTCGGCGTATTCGCCGAAGAAGCGCAACTGGCCGCGGCGATAGATCGCTTCCAGCTCCTCGAGGAAGCGTCGCCGGAACAGGCGCGAGAGCACGCGCACTGGAAGGAAGAAACCTGGCTTGCAGGCTACCCACCGGCTTCGGTCCGGCGACAACCCACCACCGGGAACGATGCCATGCACATGGGGATGATGCGTGAGCGCGGAGCCCCAGGTATGCAGCACGAGAGTGGCACCGATCTGTGCCCCGAGATGCTTCGGATCGGCGGCGATGGTGCGCAATGTCTCGGCCGCGATATCGAACAGCAGCCCGTAGATGACGGCCTTGTTGTAGTACGCAATCGCGCTGATCGCAGCCGGCAGCGTAAAGACCACGTGGTAGTACCCGACCGGCAGCAGGTCGGCCTGACGCGCTTCGAGCCAGCGGC
>NZ_JALQCK010000067.1:0-30623 GCF_030464835.1 Paraburkholderia sp. WS6 | reverse complement strand
CCATCATGCTTCACGTGCACGCGCGTGGACGAACGGCCTAGGCGAGCCGCTTACAAATCTTCCGCAAGAACAAAAAATGCATTTGCATATGTCGTGGCAACCAACTCATACCCCTTACGTTTCGCAAGATCGATGAAGGCGAGCAACGACGCGCCCTGATTGAGAGATGGGTCCGCATCCTGCACGAAATAAAGTTCGTTGCCGGCGCTCGGGTTGAATTCGACGACCACGAGTCGCGGCCGGTAGTTCGTGAGAGCGCTCCAGACATGCCAGTCATTACCGTCGATGTCGATCGAGAGAACATTGAATTTGGATGGTATCGGCGTCCGAGCCAAGATGTTATCCAGACTACTATCACCTTCCCACCCAACAAACGCATGCTCGACGAAGACCTCACCGGTGCGCACTTTGTGCAAATCCGCCAAGGATTCATGTCGCGCCTGATCCCCTTCGATGAGGACCGCAGACCAGCCTTTATTGTTAATGAGGTCCCATGTATTTGATAGGTACTTCCCATCCCACGCACCAAACTCCACGCACCACGCGTCAGTTCGCCCGATCAGATCAAGGATCTTGTCGATGATGCCGTCTTCGCCATACTGCGACGTAACATTGTTAGCGAATTGACGCAGGTACGTGCTTTCTGGCTTGGTGCGCTTGGTGCGCCTGAGTTCGATGGTCGGCATGGCATCATCCGGAATTCTGAGAGACTGCGAATTTACCACACCGGCGAACGCCGTTTGGCGAATCCCCGCAACTATTGGCTGGGTAGAATCGCCACCCGATCTGAGCAATAATTGGCAACTGCTTGAAAAGATCCCGTAGCGTGGATCGCACACATCAACCTGCCTTGCCGTCGCAGGTCAGCCTTACCGACGCGGCTCACACCTGCCGCTCGTCGCGTTCAATACTCCGGTATTCGCGCGGTCAAGTGTGGTCGCGCTCAGCCGCTTACTGACTTTTGTGACTACGGGACTCGTCAAGTAGGGGCAAGGGTAGTCAATGCAAAAACCGCCCGAGGGCGGCTTTTGCATTGACTCAACAAAATACTTCCATCAATTAGCAATCTTTCGCTTTCTCAACCAAATACTTCCACCTTTGTTCTTCAAGCACAGAGGCAAGTTTTCGCGAAAATAGTCTTCGTGAAAGTGCTCCAGGAAGGTATTGAAAGCTATCACCTCGAAGTCGGAATTGTTCTGCAGGAATGCCCGCAGCAAGTAGGCCTCGTTCCAAGCACGACCTTCGTCGATCCAATCCTTGATATACTCAAATGGATAGAAAATATCGTGAAAGTGAATATAAACCCCATCAGCTAACGACGGAATCACGTTAAACAGAATATGGTTTACATCACTACCGGTTCTACTAACGTGCGTTGAGTCGACGAATAAAATATCATTTTCTTCCAATGAGGTAAACACGGACCCCTCAACGTCCTGCACTCGCTTCTCGTGGATCTCAATCCTTTCTATATCACCATCTTTAAGCATTGATTTCAGGAGCTTCGGATACGGTTCAATGAACGTGCATTTTATTGAATTGTCGAACCACCGCTCGTTGGTGTCGAGCAACATACATGAAGAAAATCCTGAACCTACTTCCACAACTTTCTTCGGGTGCGCGTGCCGGATCATCCCGTTGAGAAAAATCGCATCTGAGTAGCTATACGCAGGATTTTCGTAGTAGTAACGAATATCATCTACCTTTTCAGCCTGAAAAGGTAGGTCCGAATAATATTCCTTCAATTTGTCGAGAAACTGAAGCTGCTGGTGTTCCCGCAGATCAATGCCAGGTATCGTACGAGGCCAGCTAGCAAAAATCCTCGCGGCGTCTCTACGCAATTCTTCCTTCGGCGCAATTGGTGAATAAAAGTGTCCATTGGGAACAAACGGCGGACCTTCGCCGAACTGCCGGAGCTCAGCATTCTTTTCGTCGATCACCGCCGACATCTCACCAAGCTGCTGCAAGGCCTCCTGAAGCTCTCCACCAAGAAGTCCGCATTTTTCCCAAGCCTCATCTCGCTCTCTAACAGCCAAGTCATGAGCGTGACTGATGTCGCTCATCGATTGAGCAAGTCCCTGAACACTTTTTCTGAGCTCGTCCGCTGTCTGACTGAAGTAATCGCGCTGTTTAATTAAATTTCTAAATGGCGGAACACGCTTGACCAAGCGCTTAACTCGGCGATTTACTTCTTCCAACATGGTTGATGATCTCCGGAATTATTCACTCAATGCTTGGCGCACGCTCGTCCTGCAGTGCTATCAAGATTCTACTGGAACCATTCGGGAAAATCTTCCGCACTTTCAATGGTCAGGAAAATCATGCGCAAGCGAGAACAAGCCTGCATGGTCTGCGCATTGAGTACCTGTGTTGTGACGTCGGTTGCATGAGCACCTGCTGCCGACACCCTCGAGGGGTATGCACATGATCATCTGATTGAACCAGCAACGGACGCCGAGCCTGATTGCTCCCCTCGGCGCGCCTGATCTATGGCTACCAGCCCGCTACTCGCTTCCCAATGAGCTTAGTCTGCCCCCGGGTCAAGCGCAGTCAAGATCAAGACGAAATACGGCGACGGAACGCCAATATTCTTCTACGCCATCCAGCCTGAGTCGAAAAAATTCGCCGCATGAACGGCATGCGCGCAAACAGTATGCGCGCGCGCCGCCTTGATACATGAATAATTGCCTGCCGATCTGCCTGCTCGTCGGCCATCGAGGTGACCTCCACGGGACTAAGGGTGACGTGCATTTTGCGTTGCCGCTCTAGCGCCGCGCCGTACGCGCTATGCAGGTTCGCCTGCCTCTCAAGCGCAATTCTGCCCGACATTGGGACCCTGTACCGAGACGTGACACGATTGACCGATTCGAAATTGGTTGCGCATGAGTAACGAACCCAGAGCACCCAGTCCTCGAGTTGGTCAAGGTCCTCATCGAAACCACCAAATTCATCATATAGGCTACGGTGGAATAACACCGATTGAATCGGTGCGAGATTTTCCTGCCACATTGCAAGCCGCGAATACGGACGATACTTAAGCAATGCGTCCGCTTCCTGATACGAAACGCTATCTTCGTTAAGCGCGAGGATCTTCGTCGGAATCTCATGCGCCGCGCTATACATCACTCTACTCGAAGTACCTCCGACCACCTGCATCAGCGCTTCAACATGATCAGCGTAGAACTGATCGTCATCGTCCAGAAATCCAAACCATTCGCCTGTGGCAATCGCGAGCCCCCTATTCCCAGCCGCGCTTCTCCCCACAGGAACGCCCGTGGAAATGTAGCGGACGTTCAGTCGGCCCTCAAACTCCTTTTCGACCAATAATCTGCTGTTCTCCGGGCCATCCTCCACGACAACGACCTCAAGGCGCGGATATGTCTGATGCAGCAGCGACATTAGCGCCTCCCGCAGCAGAGCCGGCCTGCGATGTGTGCGGACAATTATCGAAACCAGGGGAACGACGTCTGGGTCCAACTCGGTAGTCGAGAATTCGAAGAATGCGCCTTCCCGTCTATCGCTATAACTCCAAAAGCGGAACTCCGGTCGAAAGCCAGCCTGGCGATACGGTAAGCCGGTTCGCCGAAAATACGACATGGATCGAAGGTATTGCGGCAGTGTGGCTACGTGTCTCCTCCGTGCACCTGCGAATCGCGGTCGCCGCGCCAGTTGAAGCAACCAGCAGCCGAGCCCGCGCAGAATATCTCCCCACGTTCCAAAACGAGTGCGTAACTGGAGCGACGCCAGCACACCATTGACGATCTGCGTAGGCTTTACTTCCGCGGGGCTCGCATAGGTATGATGGACGACAACAGCGCGCGGCACATAGCGTAGCGTCCATCCAGACGCCCTGAGCCGCCAAGATAGATCAACATCCTCCCCATACATAAAGATGCGCGGCTCAAATCCCTGGACCTGCGCAAATGCCTCACGACGGAATACCGCGCCTGCACCGGAAATCCAGCCAACTTGAAGGGTCGATGGGTCGTACACCTTAGGATGCTCGAAGGGTAACTGCCGCAACTCCCAAGCACCCACATCGTGCGATGAGTTGTCTATCGCCGCCGCCAACGTATCGATTGCGGTCGAATGAAGCCACCCATCCGGGTTCAGGACGAAAAAAAATGGCGCAGTCGTCGCCTCAAACGTCGCGTTGTGCGCAACGCCAAAGCCTACATTATCGAGCGAATGAGAGACCGAAAGATCAAATGGATAATTTGAACTGGCACGCACAAACTGATCCAAACGACCGGCGTCATCGGGATCGTTGTTTCGCAGCCAGACCCTAAACCCCGCATCGCGATGCAACGTTTGAGCGGCAAGGCTGTCAAGAAGACGAGTTAAAACTTCATTTGTCTCACGGTAGACCACCACGGACACATCAAACCAAATTCTCATACTCGTCTCCGTGACAGATAATGGAATGCGAGAGCCACCAAAAGCTGTCAGCCCAGACGTCGCACTGCCCTCCGAGCAGCGATACGAAGCCCGTCGTAGCTCTTCCGCGCCACCGCGTAAAGGCGCGGATGTCGCGTGAAAAACCAACGCAAGCCTCGCAATAAGACAGGACGTCGCATATCCGCTATGTCACGCTCCAGCTTTGCAATCCAATTCCGTTGATCAACGATCAGGCGGACGGTGCCGGGCGGGAAGATGTGATATTCCGAATCGTGTTTCGCCACGATCTTGTTGTAGTCCCGGAGCCACTCTTCCTTCGAGTGCACCGCAAACGAAGACTCTCCGGAACACCATTTGCGATAGATGCCGGTGACCTGTGGACTACTTTCCACGCCACAGACGAACGCTGTTCTCATCTCGAAGTCCCAATCCTCTGCCGTGTTAAGCGACTCGTCGAAGTGAATCCCCAATTCCTGGAAGCTCACCCGCGGAAACGCAAGCGACAGCGTTGGTGAGAAATTCTGCGAGAGATGCGCGAACAAGTCATACGTGGATGGATAGGGAGTGGTAATCGCGGACGTGGTTCGGTACCCCAATGCGCCGTCCGGTCGCGTCCCCGTCGAGACGATATCCTGTTCTGCGATTGTGGCACGCAGCACACAGCCAGGCGACTTTTCGCTCAATTGCTTGAACGTTTCGACCCAGTGCGCAAAGACCAGTTCGTCGTCGTCGAGAATGCTAATGTAGTGCCCACGCGCCGCTGCAAACCCGTCATTAAGGGGCGCAGTACGATTGCCTCTGCCGCATTGAAGCACTCGCACTTTTTCCCGCGCAGACTGAGGTAAGTCCTCCGCAATTCGCTTCACAGCAAAGAACGCCGCTTCTTCAGCCTTGTGCGTGACAATCAGTAGTTCGAAGTCTTGGCATGTCTGAGCTGTCAAACACAAAAGAAGGTCCCGCAAATTGCCCAGTCGCTTACCCTGCGTACGTGTGACGATGGACAGGAACGGGCGGTCTTCCTTGGGATCTACAGTCAGCGAAGTCGCTTGTCGGGCGCCTGGCAGATACGCGCGAACGAGTTGGTTAACTGTGCCAAATCGATCAGCGTCGTCGCGGATTCGCCGCAGATAGCGCGATGCCGGGGTATGCCCTGAAAGCAGGGGATGTGCAAACGGAAACGCCTGATCGCTGGATTCAAGGCGAAAATCACGATTCGCCACCTCATGCCAGCCGGTGACTCGCGCCATGTTGGCCAGCAGACGATCCGTGTGATGAATCACATGTGTATGGTCAAGCAATCCGGCAATCGTGTAGTCCCAATGACCGGCAAGCAACTTCGCGCCAAGATCGCGGTGAGCGCCATTGGGCACGCTGACAGCGAGCAAGACCGCGCGTTGATCAGCGAAATCACGAAGGCGCGCCAACAACGCAGGGCCGTTGGTGATATGTTCGAGCGTGTCAATGATCGAAATCGACGCTAAACGACGATCACCCAGTGCTGCTTCGATTTGATTGATCGTTTCGTCCAAGCGACCCAGATCAATTTGCTTTACATCAAAGCCTCGCGACTCGAGGTTTTGGAGTGAAGCTTGGTCGGCATCAAAACCAATATATTCGAGACCCAGTTCGCGGAGAGGCTCCGCGATCGCTCCGTATCCACAGCCGATATCGAGGTGCACGCCCTCGCGTGCCCCGAAATCTTTGATCAGCGAAACAACATTGCTGTATACGGAGTCTTCTTGATAGTGGTGCAGGTAAGTTGCTGGGGTCATATTTTTCAGAAACGATGCTTCGCGTAGTAGCCATCGGTGAACTGAGCCACGCGATGGCCTGGATCAATTTGGTCCGGAAGCTTATTTGCGTCCCGAAGCTCCCGATATTTCAGCGCGGCCTTCTTTTCCGCGTCGCTGCCGTGCGCAAGTAGTTGGCGTTCGATACGTTCAGCCAATCCGCGATTTGAGTACTTATGGGCCAATATCATCGCAGCTTCCGCCGAGTAATACTCCTCGGCACCACCAACAATCCATTTCCCAGCGGTTGATAGCCGTTTGTCATGGAAAAGCGCAGCGGACGGTTGAAAGACAACCTTATACCCCGCCAACCTCACTCTCCATGAGAAGTCCACATCATCACAGTACAGAAAAAACGACTCTGAATCGAATCCAGATACTTCCTTCGCGACAGCAGCCGAAACGAGCGCGCAAGCAGTCGCCGCCCAGCTCGTTTCTCCGGTGACAGGATCGTAGTCCTTTGGGTGTTCGATTGGTATCTGTCGTGCCTCGACGATCCCCACGCCCGGCTTACGCATAGGGCGCACCAGTTCGCCAAAAATGTTGGGGGCCACCACGGTGTCAGGATTGAGAATCAGCACGAGATCTGCACCCAAGTCCGCAAGCAGACGATTTTGGCCCGCGGCCGACCCCAGATTTCCGTCGAAAAATGTGTACTGAATCCTCCAGACGCCTTGCGGCATCAACTTTTCAAGCCGACTAGCGATCTCAGCCGAGGTAAACACCGGTTCCGGCGAACAATCTCCGAAAGCGATCTCTACCGATGACAAAACACCGGATCCTATGGCGAGATCCGCCGCACGACCGATACTTTCGAGTGCCGTATCGATGTGTTGTTGACTGTTGTTATACAGAACCGATTGAATGCGCAAGGACGCGGGACCGGTAATTGTCGTATCGTGCACTGGCACTTATTCCTCAACTTCGATTAATTTTTGCGATCAAGCTCTTGGGCAATCCAATTTTGCAATTCGGCGACACCGCGCTCAAGCGACCATTGCGGCTTCCAATCCAATTGCCCCAGCGAGACGCTGAGATCGCAGGCAGCATGCCGGACGTCGCCATCCCTAAACGCACCGGTAATCGTGGGTTCGGGTGCACCATAATGCGCCGCAACGATCCGCGCCATGTCGAGAATGCTCGCGGCAGCGCCCGACCCAATGTCCAGAATGGACAGGGGCTGCGGTTGACGCTCTAACATCGCCACAATTGCATCCGCAACATCATCGATACTCACGAAGTCTCGCGTCACTTTTCCGTCTTCGTACAGAGGAATAACCTTCTTCTCGCGCGCGAGGCGTGAAAAGAGAGCAACAATGCCAGTGTACGAATTGGTCAGTGACTGTCCGGGTCCATATACATTTTGCAGACGAAGGATTGACAACGGGATTTTGGTCGCAAGCGCCCAAGCACGCAGTACCTGCTCTTGTGCAAGTTTCGTTGCTCCATAGACGCTTGTAGGACGCGGCTCTGTTCGGTCCGCGCGGGACGGCAGCATCGCCATCCCGGGGAAATCCCACTGCGCCGCTTCAAGTTGGGCACGCCCCCGTTGACCGGGGTAGACAATCTGGCCGTCGTCGCTCTGCCACGCACCTTCTCCATAAACAGCGCGGCTACCCGTCAACAGGATATGCTCGACGACAACACCATGTTTTGTCAGCGCGTCGGTGAGGCGGGTAGTGCCAACAACGTTAACGAGTGCATGACGACTCGCTTCGGTTAACGACTGTCCTGTGCCCGTCTCGGCAGCAAGATGAACTATGATTTGCGGCTTGAAGTCACTCAGCAGGGCATCCCAAGTCGCCGCTTCAGTAACGTCGGCCACTACCAATTCCGCACGCGCATCAAGCGCCGCCGGACGAACCGGTTGCGCGTGAATCTGCGGGTGCAGATTATCCACCACCACATAGCGACCGGCGCGCGGCGCAAGTCGCTTAGAAATTGCGCAGCCAATGAAACCTGCACCGCCGGTAACAAGCACATTCTTCCCGTCCACCAAGCTCAACTCCGCGTCCATCATCGCACTCCCTCGCTATTTATATTAACCATGCTTCGCTCTAAAGTAATCTCGTGCATGGGGATTCCAATTAACCCGGTGCTAACGCTAGTCGAATGCGATTTGAACATGACAGCGTCGTGCAGCCATTGATGAACTACGTGTTCTGCCTGCGATCCGTCTGCGATCGCCACCGCAAGGGAGTAGTCCCCGACTGGAAGCACAGGCATTCTGAAAACAAACCGAGTTGTCAATATCTCACCCGCCACAGCTCCAAATGGGTTATCCAGAGTCGTGACACACGTGTTATCACCGAAGAGATTCTGCCCGAGACGATCGCGAACAATGAAACCCACAATTGCCTGCTGGAGCGGTTCGAGCGCCTTCGCCACTATTTGTACGCAAACAACCTCACCGCCTACAACCCATCTCAAAGGCGCTCCACTTTCGTCGTTCACGCTTACGTCTTCAATAATCGCGCCGTGTAAGCCGAAGTGCTTAGCGTCGGGACGAAACTGGAAGAGTTCGAGTTCGTTACGTAGCGGCGAAGCATTGATGATATCCGCTCGCTGATCGCGCACACTGGTTCCGACAGCCGTTCGCACCACCGATTGAGGCTTTGCCGGGCTGTGTTGTTTGCCAGAGGTGCGATGTTGTTCGTCGTAAAACGCTTCAAGATAGGAATCGCACACGTCCTTGGCAGGGCCAATGGCGCGCACAACCCCTTTATCCAGCCAAACCACACGCTCGCAAAGATTGACGACTGCGTTCGTATCATGACTGACAAACAGAACGGTTCCATTCTCCATGAACGAGCGGAGGAACCGCATGCACTTCTGCGTAAAAAACGCATCGCCAACGGCAAGAGCCTCATCAATCACCAACACATCGGCGTCGACGTGCGCAATCACCGCAAATGCAAGCCGCACGTACATACCGCTGGAATACGTCTTCACGGGTTGATCGACAAAATCTCCGATATCCGCGAACGCAAAAATCTTATCCAGTCGCTCTTCGATCTGCTGCCGAGACAGCCCTAACAAGGCTGCATTCATGAAGACATTTTCTCGCCCGGTGAATTCAGGATTAAAACCTGCACCAAGCTCAAGCAGCGCGGCTACGCGCCCGTTCACAGACACGCGTCCTTCGGACGGCGTCAGCGTACTGCAAATTATCTGTAGGAGTGTCGACTTTCCCGAACCGTTTCTACCGATAATGCCGATCGTTTCACCCTTCTCTACCTGGAATGAAACATTCCTCAGCGCGTGAAATTCAGTTGGTCCGTCTGTTCCACTCAGAAGCCGTGCCGGCACAATTCGCGCTAGGCGCCCAATCCGATGGCGCACGGCCGCCTTAAGCCGATCAGTTGGCTTTGCGAACACCCGAAACCGCTTTCCAACGGAATCAACAGAAATTGCTACTGCTTCAGAGGACATCTGCAAACCCCCGGCGCGCCGACTGGAAGCACACGAAGCCCGCACACGCCACAACGAATCCTCCGATCAAGTACATGCCCAATAGAGCAAAATTTGGCAACTGCCCCTCAAGCAGGACTCCTCGCGATTGCTCGATAAAGAAAGTCAATGGGTTGAGTTCCAACCAGAAACGATATTTCTCCGGCAAAGATGAGGCCGGGTAGAACACTGGAGACAAAAACATCAAGACCGTAGTCAGCAGTCCGGTAATTTGCCCAATATCCCGAATGAACACGCCAGTTGCCGCCAAAAACCAACCCACCCCCAGAGAAACAAACATTAAGGGCAGCAAAACGATTGGCAGAAATACGACTGTCCAGAAGACATAGTGCCTAATCAAGACAAATCCGATCAATAGAACAAGCAAGCTAACAGCCGTGTGAAAAAATGCCGACAATAGAGCGACGACGGGCAAAATTTCCAAAGGGAAGACAATTTTCTTTACGTAGCTTGGATTGTTCAAGATAAGATGAGGTGCACGATTGATACATTCCGCGAACAGACCATGAACTGTCATACCCACAAACAGCATCATCGCGAATCGCGCATGCCCCTGATCTACGTCGCCACCCCAGCGGGATTTGAAGACGAATGAAAAGACAAACGAATACACCGCAAGCATTAGCAGTGGATTAAAAAAAGACCAAGCCAGCCCGAAGACAGACCCTCGATAGCGTCCAACGACCTCTCGCTTGGTCATCTGGAAGATTAGCGAGGCATTCCGCACAATTGCGACTATGAGTGCCCGTGGCGTGGACACAAGAACATTGATTATCGGCATCGTCTGGTGCGAGACCTCCCTGCTATTGATCTGGTTCATTCAGTTAGGAGTTGACGGAAAGTAGGTCTCGTACGCACAGATCGACTGCGTAGCGCCAGTCGGGCAACTCGATTCCGAAACGCGCCTTCAGCGCGTCATTGTTAAGCACCGAATTTACCGGGCGCTTGGCCGGCAATGGATAGGCGCTCGTATCGATTGGCACGATCCGACGGACCTCTAACGGTGCAGAGCCTGCGACCGACCGCCACGACGACACCGCCGCATCGGCAAAGCCATGCCACGAAGTTTGTCCGGCAGATGTCATGTGATAAATGCCCGACTTGAATGCGCCATTTCCGCGCTCCCGAATCGCCGCATGGACAGCATGCGCGGTGCCGTCGGCGATAGAACGAGCCCAAGTCGGCGCGCCGAACTGGTCCGAAACCACCCTTAACTCTTCACGCTGACTTGCGAGACGAAGCATCGTCCGAAGAAAATTCTTGCCGCGCGAAGCAAACACCCATGTGGTCCGGAACGTCAACCAATCGCCTCCCGCATTGGCCACTGCTTGCTCACCCAAGAGCTTGCTTTCTCCGTATGCGTTGACAGGACAGGTTGGGTCCGATTCGAGATAAGCGCCCGAGTTACTACCATCGAACACATAGTCGGTGGAATAATGCACGAAGAGGCCGCCGATCCGCTGGGTAGCATTTGCGAGTTCGCCAACGGCGTCTGCATTGATCACTCTCGCGAGCGTCGGCTCTGTCTCTGCGGCATCAACAGCGGTGTAGGCCGCCGCATTTACAACAACGTCGGGCTGGCTATCACGAACAATCTTCGCAAGCGTTTCGGGCTGCGCAAGATCTGCCTGATCTCGACTTAGGGCCTGAATCTGCCCGAGCGGCGCCAAGCTTCGGCAAAGCTCCCAACCAACTTGACCCGTCGCTCCAGTTAGCAAAATCTTCATGCGAACACCTCGGCTTCCAATAGCCGCTGCCCGCTAGCATCCTTCGCTGCCAACGCAGGTTCGCCGTCGACGGGCCACTCGATGCCGATATCCGGATCGCTCCACACAATGCTCCGCTCAAAGTCTGGATACCAATAATCAGTCGTCTTGTACAGGAACTCCGCTGACTCGCTCAAGACAAGAAAGCCATGCGCGAACCCTGCGGGCACCCATAGTTGCCGCTTGTTTTCGGCAGACAAATTTACCCCGACCCATTTGCCGAAATTTGGCGAACTCTTGCGGATATCCACCGCCACGTCAAACACTTCGCCCTCGACGACACGCACAAGCTTCCCTTGCGGCTGCTGAACTTGATAGTGAAGGCCGCGCAGCACACCACGGGCCGAGCGGGAATGGTTGTCTTGGACGAAATCAATGCCTGGCGCGACGTGTTCGGCAAACTCACGTGCGTTGAAACTCTCGAAGAAGAAGCCACGCGTATCACCAAACACTTTCGGTTCGATGATTTTGACTTCTGGCAATGCGGTCGACGTTACTTGGATGGCCATGCTACTTGATCCGTCAAAATGTTTTGCAAATACTTCCCATACGCGTTTTTCGCTAGCGGCGCAGCCAGTTTACTCAACTGCTCGCCGTCGATCCAAAGCTGGCGAAACGCAATCTCTTCTGGGCAAGCTACAACCAGACCTTGGCGTTTTTGAAGAGTGGCTATAAACGTCGCCGCCTCGATCAGCGAATCATGCGTGCCGGTGTCGAGCCACGCATAGCCGCGCCCCATGATCTCGACATTGAGCGCGGAGTTCTCCAGATAACGCGAGTTGACGTCGGTGATTTCGAGCTCGCCACGCGGCGACGGCTTGATGTCCGCCGCGATATCGCAGACCTGCTTGTCGTAGAAGTACAAGCCGGTAACAGCGTAGTGCGAGCGCGGCTTGACCGGCTTCTCTTCGATCGACAGAGCACGGAACTGCTTGTCGAATTCGACAACGCCGTAACGTTCAGGATCGTGCACGTGATAGGCGAAGACGGTAGCACCTTCGTCTTTCTCATTAGCACGTTCCAGTTGCTTCGCGAGATCGTGGCCGTAGAAGATGTTGTCACCAAGAATCAGCGCCGACGGATCGTTGCCCACAAAGTCGCGACCGATGATGAACGCTTGCGCGAGACCATCCGGCGAAGGCTGAACCGCGTACTGAATGTTCATACCCCACTGGCTGCCGTCGCCGAGCATGGCTTCGAAACGTGGCGTGTCTTGCGGTGTGGAAATGATCAGTACGTCGCGAATACCCGCCACCATCAGCGTGGACAGCGGGTAGTAGATCATCGGTTTGTCATAGACCGGCAGCAACTGCTTGGAGACGACGTGCGTAATTGGATACAGGCGCGTGCCTGATCCACCCGCGAGAATAATGCCTTTGCGCGCCATTGCCGTGCCCTTACGCGCGCTGCGCGTAGTTAGTCTCAACCCACTTCCGATACTCACCCGAAGCGACTTCGTCAGACCACGCCTGATTGTCCAGATACCACTGAACCGTCTTGGCGAGGCCGGTCTCGAACGTCTCTGCCGGCTTCCAGCCGAGTTCGCGCTCGAGCTTACGGGCGTCGATCGCGTAACGGCGGTCGTGGCCGGGACGATCCTTCACGTAGGTGATCTGGTCACGGTACGAGGCGCCCGCCTTCGGACGCAATTGGTCGAGCAAGTCGCACAGCGTGTGCACGACGTCGAGATTTTTCTTCTCGTTCCAGCCGCCGATGTTGTACGTCTCGCCCGGCGTGCCGCGCGCGAGCACTTCGCGGATCGCGCTGCAATGGTCACCGACATACAACCAGTCGCGCACGTTCTGACCATCGCCATACACCGGCAGCGCCTTGCCGCCGAGCGCGTTGGCAATCATCAGCGGAATTAGCTTCTCGGGGAACTGGTACGGACCATAGTTGTTCGAGCAGTTCGTGGTGAGTACCGGCAGGCCATACGTGTGATGATAAGCACGCACCAGATGATCGGAACCCGCCTTGGTGGCCGAATAGGGGCTATTCGGCGCGTACGGCGTGGTTTCGGAGAATTGCGGGTCCGTAGCGGACAGCGAGCCGAACACTTCGTCGGTCGAAACGTGCAGGAAACGGAACGCGGCCTTGTCAGCCTCGCCGAGCGCATTCCAGTATTGACGGGTGGCTTCGAGCAACGTGAAGGTGCCGACCACGTTGGTCTGCACAAAATCAGCCGGGCCGTGAATCGAACGATCCACATGGCTTTCAGCGGCAAAGTGCAGCACGGCACGCGGTTTGTGTTCGGCGAAGAGCGCGTCGAGCGCGGCACGATCGCAGATATCCGCACGCACGAACACATGCTTGGGATTGGCCTGTTGCGACTTGAGGGTACCCAGATTGCCGGCGTACGTTAGCTTGTCGACGTTCAGAACCGCTTCGTCCGAGGCGTTGAGCCAGTCGAGCACGAAATTGGCGCCGATAAAGCCGGCACCGCCCGTTACCAGGATCATGAAATTCCCTTCTAGATGTTGGTGGCAGATCGGGGTCGGTTCGCCGATCCACGCGCCTCGCGTTGTGGTGTTCGCTTCTTGTCAGCGCCCGCCGCCTCTCATACGGCAAGCAGGCGCTTAAACGCCAATCTTATGAATCCACGATTATAAAGCCGCCGGGGGCAAAAACGAGAACCCTAACAACTTGAAACAGCTTGACAAGTTAGGTTTCCGTTGATTAGTAAACGGGGGCTTTGGAAGCGTAATGCAGCTGTAGGCAATAGGCGCAGGTAGCAGCAGCGAGGACAGGCGGCGATCCGGGCCGGCGGACAGCCCGGCAGCGGTTAAGACATAGCGCACGCCGCCCCCAGCCGGGCGTGCGGATAGAAATTCGCACGCCACGCCGCAACGCAACGCAAATTCACGAAAAATGACTGCAAATGCCGCGGATTAGATCACGCCGCCAACATCCACCGCAGCGTATCCATAAACGGAATCGCCTCAACTTCCGGCACCAGCGAGCGCAGCTTGGCCGGCGACCCAGCCAGCATCTTCACGTCGGTTTGTCTTACGAACGCAGGATTGACCTGAATCTCGAGCTCATGTCCGGTCAGCTCACTCGCCGCCGACAGAATCTCCCGCAGCGTATAAGGCGTGCCGGTACAGACATTGACCGTTTCAGCAGCGGCCTCCGAGTCGAGCAAAGCCTCATAAGCGTTCGCCACGTAGCGCACGTCCGAGAAATCACGCGCCACGTCGATATTGCCGAGCTCGATCGCCGGCTCGCGGCGCGCGAAATGCTCGACGATCTTCGGCACGAGGAAGTTCGATGTCTGCCCGCGGCCGGTGTAGTTGAACGGCCGCACGATCAGGATGGGCAGGCGGTCGAACCAGGTCCGCACCATCGTTTCCATGGCCGCCTTGCTGGCGGCGTAGTGGTTCACTGGCGTGACGGGGAAGGTTTCGTCGATGGCGTCGCTGGTGACATTGCCGTAAACATTGGCGCTGCTCGCGATCAACAGCTTGCGGGGCGTATGGCCGACGGCCGCACAGGCCTCCAGCAGATTCAGCGTGCCGATCACGTTGACGCGGTAAAAGTCGAGCGGATCGTTATGGCCCACGAAGCTGATCGCCGCCAGATGCACGATGTAGTCGGGCCGTGCGGTTTCGATCACGCGCCGGCAGGCGTCGGGCGACGTAATGTCGAGCCTGAGGCGCGTCGGCGTTTCAGGCTCGTCGCGCCCGGCCACTGTTTCGATCACGGTATGGCCGCGGCCGAGCAGATTGTCGACCAGATAGCGGCCCGTGAAGCCACTCGCCCCGGTGACGAGTGTGCGGATAGGTTGATTCGCATGAAAAGACGACATGCTTTCTCCGTTCACGAGGGTGATCCTGTTGTGGTGCAATATCGCGCGCGGCCCTTGCGGTGCGCCTGACGCCCCGGGAATGCCACTTGCTGGCCGCTCCCGACGGCGCTTGCCACGATATCCGTGCATCAAACGGGCTATTATGTCACGCTAATTTGCTGCACCGCCCAACGCGGCACGCCTTGTTCGTAACCGCGTGTATCGAACTGCACCGACTTCTTGATGACATCCTCCACCGCTTCCACCGTCGCTTCTCCTGCCGCGTTTAGTGCCGGATCTAGTGCCGTTCCGCAGCCGCACCTGCTACCACTCGCTTTCGGCGACCTGCAAGGCTGCCGAAAGCCGTTCCAGCAACTGCTGGCCAAAGCCGCGCCGCCCGAAGGCACGCCGCTGTGGTTCGCGGGCGACCTGATCAACCGCGGCTCCGAATCGCTCGCCACGCTGCGCGACATCATCGCGCTGGGAGACCGTGCGGTGCCGGTGCTGGGTAACCATGACCTGCATCTGCTGTCGGTGTCGGCGGGGATTCGCAAATCGAAGAAAGGCGACACGATCGACGACATTCTCGCCGCACCGGATGCCGCCGATCTGCTCGACTGGGTCCGCCATCGTCCGATCGCGCATTTCGATAACGGCATGCTGATGGTGCATGCGGGCGTGTTACCGCAATGGGATGCCGCCCTGACGATGGAACTCGCCGACGAATTGCAGCGGGCGCTGCGCGCGCCGAACTGGAAGGAAACGCTCGCGGGACTCTACGGCAACGAGCCGAATCGCTGGACGCCCGGCGTCAAGGGTATCGAGCGGCTGCGCCTGACGTGCAGCGCATTGACGCGCATCCGCTTCTGCAATGCCGAAGGCGCGATGGATTTCAGCAGCAGCGCAGGTCTGAATTCCGCGCCGCCGGGCAACATGCCGTGGTTCGACGTGCCGTCGCGCAAGACCGCGGACATCACGGTGGTGTTCGGCCATTGGGCCGCGCTCGGTTTGACCTTGCGCAACAACCTGATCGGGCTGGATTCCGGCTGCGTCTGGGGTGAGAAACTCTCGGCCGTGCGCCTTGCGCAGAATCCCGCGGAGCGCACGCTGACGCAGGTCGACTGCGAGGCGTGCGGCACGCCAGGCGGCAACTAAGCCGACCCGCTAAGCCGCCCCGTTAAGCCGACCGGCCGGACTGATCGACGGGTTCGATCAGCGCCGGCGAAACGTTGGAAGCGTCAGAGGCGTTGTGCGTGTAGGGCGCGTTGTACGCGTCGGTCGATGAAATCGACGCCGCGATTGCAGCACCGGACCTCGTCATGCCGCCCTGCATCTCCCGCAGCGCCGCTGCAATCACCCCTTCCGCCTCCGCCGCCAGCGTGCGCCGATCCGCACCCGGCGCGAGCGGCGCGCCGACATACACGTGCGCGGTCAACGGCCCGCCGCTCAACAGCATGTTCAGCGAATCAGCCAGCGTCAGATCGTCGATATACGCCGGCGCGGTGGATTGCCGGCCCTGCGCATCTTCATACATGATGCACAGCGGCTGCACCGGCGCCGAGGCCGACACGGCGGCCTGGAACATATTCGCGTGAAACGGCAGTAGCGCCAGACCGTTCGTCGTCGTCCCTTCAGGAAACACGCACATCAGCTCGCCCGCGCTCAGGCGGTCGGACAGCTCATGCATGATCCGTTTCGCGTCGCTGCGCTTCTCGCGCTGGATGAACACCGTGCCCAGTTGCTGCGCCAGCCAGCCGACCACCGGCCACTGCCGGATCTCGGCCTTCGAGACGAACGGCGTGGGCCGCCACGCATTGATCACGTAGATGTCGATCCATGAGATGTGATTGGCGACCACCAGCGCGCCGCGGTCAAGCCGCGCGCTGTCGTTATGCACGACGAGCCGCATGCCGCATAGACGCAGCATTTTCAGCGACCATTCGCGGTTGAGCGTCTGCCGGCCATCCGCACCGACCTTGGAAAAGCGCGTCGCAACGATCCACATGCCATGCAGCAGATGGGCGACGAGACGGGCCTTGCGCAACGCAAGCTTCATCAGATTTGCTCCGAGAAACCCCGCCTCTCAGGGGTGGGGAGTGAAAGGAGCGCAGCCGCGAGGCTGCTCTCCAGATTCTCAATCTCACACAAACAAATGATATTGTGTGAATCATGGACATTAAGCGAGCATACCGATTCCGGTTCTATCCGACGTCCGAGCAAGAAGCGATTCTTGCCAGGACGTTTGGGTGCGCGCGTTTTGCCTATAACCACATGCTTCGGTTGCGTACCGATGCGTGGTATCAGCGGCAGGAACGAGTCGGATATCACGAAACCTCCGCAGCGCTTACGGCGCTCAAGAAAACACCCGAGCACTCATGGCTGAACGAAGTCAGTTCGGTTCCGGTGCAGCAGGCCTTGCGCCACTTGCAAACGGCATTTGCGAACTTCTTCGCCAAGCGCGCGAAGTACCCGAATTTCAGGCGCAAGGACGGCGCGCAGTCTGCCGAGTACACGACGAGCGCTTTCAAGTGGGATGGTGCGTCATTGCAACTCGCGAAGATGGATGCACCGCTTGCGATTCGATGGTCACGCACGATCCCGAAGGGAGCGAAGGTAACGACCGTCACGGTGTCGAAAGACGCATCGGGCAGATACCATGTCTCGATGCTGTGCGATGACGCAGTAAGCGCGAAGCAAGAGGTATCCGGCAAAGTTGGCATCGACTTAGGTCTGACGCACTTCGCCATCCTTTCTACCGGCGAGAAGATCACGGCCCCTAACACGTTCCGAAAGAACGAGGCCAAGCTCGCCAAGCTGCAACGGCGACTAGCGAAGAAGCAAAAGGGTTCCGCCAATCGCATGAAGGCGAAGCTCAAAGTTGCACGAATGCATGCCAGGACGGCAGATTCCCGAAGGGACTTCCTGCACAAACTTTCGAGCCGGCTGATAAACGAAAACCAAGTGATCGCCATCGAAAGCCTTGCCGTCAGCAACATGCAGAAGAACCGTTGCCTTGCAAAGTCGATCAGCGATGCAAGCTGGTCCGAGTTCACTCGGCAACTGGAGTACAAAGCGCAGTGGTACGGACGCACGTTGGTCGGCATCGACAAGTGGTACCCCTCAAGCAAACGATGCAGCGATTGCGGACATACAGTGGTCAAGATGCCGCTGAACATCCGCGCATGGACCTGCCCGGAATGTGGCAGCATCCATGATCGCGACATCAACGCTGCGCGTAATGTTTTGGCCGCCGGACTGGCGGCGTCAGCCCATGGAGAAAGCGTAAGTCCCATATCTCTTTGAGATGAAGTTGGGTTGCCGTCTGTGAAGTGGGAATCCCTTTCCTTTAGGGAGCGGAGCAGTCAATGTTGGAGCTTTCCGTAACTGAGCAATGCTGCGGATATTAGCGCTGTTCGAACGCGACGTGACCGGACACGATGGTCGTCCGCACGCGCGCCGGCAGTTCATAGCCGAGGAACGGTGTGTTGTGTCCCTGGCTCTTCAATGCACGCGGTTCGACGCGCCAATACGCGTTGCGGTCGAACACGCAAAGATCGGCGACGGCGCCCACGGCGATGCGCCCCGCCGCCTCCAGCTTCAGTACGTCGGCCGGCGCCGTGGTGATGCGGTTCAGCGCCTTGGCCAACGGCACGCCCGCTTCGTCGGCCCATTTGACTGTTAGCGACAGGAACAGCTCCAAGCCTGTCGCGCCCGGCGTGGCTTCGGCGAACGGCAGCAGCTTTTCGTCGTCGTCGACCGGCGTGTGGTCGGAGCAGATCGCGTCGATCGTACCGTCGACGAGGCCCGCGCGGATCGCGTCGCGATCACGCTGCTGGCGCAGCGGCGGATCGAGCCGGAATTGCGCGTCGAAATAGCCGATATCGAGGTCGATCAGATGCACATGGTTCACGGTGACGTCGCACGACACCGGCAAGCCCTCGGCCTTGGCCGCGCGCATCAGCGCAATGCCTGCCGCCGACGACACATGCGACAGATGCACGCGCGCACCGGTCACGCGGACCAGTTCGAAGATCGTGTGCAGCGCGATCGTCTCAGCCGACACCGGTACGCCAGACAAACCGAGCCGCGACGCCAGCGCGCCGCTCGCGGCCACGCCGCCCTTGCCAAGATAAGCATCGACCGGACGCAGCCACACCGTGTAGCCGTAAGTCTTCGCATACTGCAATGCACGCATCAACACCTGCGTATCGACCACCGGCACATCGGCCTGCGAAAAGCCGATACAGCCCGCTTCGGTCAGCTCGACCATCTCGGTGATGACCTGGCCTTTCAGGCCGACGGTCAATGCGCCGAGCGGATACACGTGCGCCTGGTCCAGATTGCGCGCGCGGAACTTAAGCATCTCGACGAGGCCCGGCTCGTCGAGCGTCGGATCGGTATCGGGCGGACACACGAGACTCGTCACGCCGCCTGCGAGCGCCGCGGCCATTTCGGATTCGAGCGTCGCCTTGTGTTCGTAGCCCGGTTCGCGCAAGCGCGCGGACAGGTCGACGAGGCCCGGCACGATATGCAGGCCTTTAGCGTCGATCGTCTTCGCTGCGTTGAAATCAGCAGGCGCGTTGCCGATGGCGACGATCTTGCCCGCTGCGATAAAAATGTCTTGCTGCTGTTCGGTGCCCGCCGCCGGATCGACCAGCGTGCCGCCTTGAACGTGAATCTTCATCCGCTGCCTTAATGTTTAGCCAAGCGTTCAGCTAAGTTCTGCGTGTCTTGTCGCGTGTGCTGGTGCGTGTGTGATCGCGTACCGTGGCGAGATCAATCGTGATTGCCCGCGACGATTCCCATCACCGCCATGCGCACCGCGATGCCGAACGTCACCTGGTTCAGAATCACCGATTGCGGACCGTCGGCCACCTGGGAATCGATTTCGACGCCACGATTCATCGGCCCCGGGTGCATCACGATCGCATCGGGTTTGGCGAGCGCGAGGCGCTCCGGCGTCAAACCCCAGCTCTTGAAGTACTCCTGCGCCGACGGCAGCAGCGCGCCGCTCATCCGCTCGTTTTGCAGACGCAGCATGATGATCACGTCGACGTCTTTCAGGCCTTCGTCGAGGTTGTGGAATACGCGCACGCCCATCTGCTCCAGACCGCCCGGCAACAACGTGCGCGGGCCGATCGCGCGCACTTCCGGCACGCCGAGCGTGGTCAGCGCATGAATGTCCGAACGCGCGACCCGCGAATGCAGAATGTCGCCGACGATCGCCACGCGCAGATTCGTGAAGTCCTTCTTGTAGTGACGGATCGTGTACATGTCGAGCAGACCCTGGGTCGGGTGTGCGTGACGGCCGTCGCCGGCATTGATCACGTGCACGTGCGGCGCGCAATGCTGGGCGATCAGGTACGGCGCCCCGCTCGATGCATGACGCACGACAAACATATCGGCATGCATCGCCGAGAGGTTGTTGATCGTGTCGAGCAGCGACTCACCCTTGCTCGTCGAGGAAGCGTTGATGTTCAGATTCAGCACGTCCGCCGACAAACGCGTTGCGGCGATCTCGAAGGTCGTTCGGGTGCGCGTCGAGTTCTCGAAGAACAGGTTGAACACCGACTTGCCGCGCAACAACGGCACCTTCTTCACTTCGCGATCGGTCACGCTGACAAACTGGTCGGCGGTATCGAGAATGTGATTGACGATCGCCTTCGGCAAACCTTCGATCGACAACAGATGTTTCAGCTCACCGTTCTTCGTGAGCTGCGGATTGCCCTTCAGGAAGCCAAAGCGGAAGCGCTCGGTGGCGCTGTCGGCTGAATCCTGCGAGGCCGGGGTGGCGGTGTTCATGGTGTGGTACCTGCTTCAAATACGGGCTTCAACGTGTTCGGCGTCGATGCCTTGCTCAATGCGCAAAGCTGCGTTCAATCGACGCGTGCTTCGGTGTGAAAGGTGAAACGCGGCGCGCCATCGGCGCCGCCTGCTTCGCGGGCGAGCACGAGCGTCGCATCGGCCGGCACATCCACCACGCCGCCGACAAAACGGGCCGCCACCGGCAACTCGCGTCCACCGCGATCGGCGAGCACCGCCAGTTCGACCGATGCCGGTCGCCCGTAGTCGTACAGTTCATTCAACGCCGCGCGAATCGTACGGCCGGTGTACAGCACGTCGTCCACCAGCACGATGCGGCGCTTGTCCACGGAGAATGGCAGCGAGGTCGGGCTTGCCTGAGAATGCAGGCCTTTTTTTGCGTAGTCGTCGCGATGCAGCGCGACATTCACCACGCCGAAGCTCGGCGCCTTCAGATCGCGCGCGAGGCGCTCGGCGAGCCACGCACCGCCGCTGTAGATGCCGGCCAGCACGGGGCCATCGGCAGCGCTGAAGGCGTCGCAATACGCCGTGCGAACCTGTTCGAGCACGGCGCGATAAAGCGCTTCGGCGTCAATGGAACTCATGATCGTCGGAAAGTCCGTCTAGATATTGCTGGAGGATGATGCTGGCGGCTTCGGCGTCGAGCATGTCGGCGCGGCCGTTGCCGGCGCGGATTTCCGCCTTCGCCTCGACCGACGAATAGCGCTCGTCGATCCATGTCACCGGCAGATTGAAGCGGCCATTCAGCTGATTGCCGAAGCGCTTCGCGAGTTGGGTCATTTCGTGCGGCGTGCCATCCGGGTGCATGGGCAAACCGACCACCAGCGCGTCCGGCTTCCACTCGGCGATCAGCTTGCCAATCGCCTCGAAACGGTATTCGCGGCTGCGGTTCTGCACGATCACGAGCGCCCGTGCGCTGCGGGTGAGCGAGTTGCCCACCGCCACGCCGATCCGCTTTTCACCATAGTCGAACGCAAGCAGCGTCGCCTCACGTCCGGCTGCCAGGCTCATGCGTGACCTGCTTCGCCCGACAGCATCGACAGTGAAATGCCGAGCAGCGCGAGCGCGGCTTCCAGACGCTCTTCGGCCGGCACGTCGAAAACGATTTTCGGGTCGGCTTCAACGGTGAGCCAACCGTTCTTCGAAATCTCTTCTTCGAGCTGACCCGCGCCCCAGCCGGCATGGCCGAGCGTGAGCAGAAAGCGCTCCGGACCGGTGCCGCTCGCGACGGCTTCGAGCACGTCTTTCGACGTGGTCATCTCAAGCCCACCTGGCACCGACATCGACGACGTATAGGTATTGCCGTCTTTCGGATCGTGCAGCACGAAGCCGCGCTCGGTTTGCACCGGGCCGCCGAAATACACGGGCACATGGAGAAGGGGTTCGATCTCGAGCTTGAGATCGATGCGACTGAAGAGCGCTTCAAGGTCGATATCGGTCGGCCGGTTGATCACGAGGCCGAGCGCGCCGCGCTCACTGTGATCGCAAAGGTAGACCACCGTTCCTGAAAACGTGGGATCCGCCATGTTTGGCATGGCGATCAGGAACTGATTGGTCAGATTGATGCGATCGGTACTCTTGGACATAGTTCGGATTTTAGCAAAGACGGTGCAGGATGGCGGGCTTTGAGCGCGGAACCGCGATGTGCGCGATGAACTGCGCCGCGAGCCATCGACGGCGAATCAAGTTGCACTCTATCACGCACGCGGGCCTTGTCCATGGCGCGCTCAGCGGTGTTGACGACACGCATATCGCGTGCCTCCGGGTTCGAACATTCCACCTCGCTGTTGCCGGCAGAGGATGTGTACCGGCGCGCAGGGCATGCTGCTGATTTGTACCGCAGCCAGCAGCTCAGGCGCCGCCCTGCTCGATCGAACGCGTCAATGCGGCCAGTGCAGCGTTGCTGCCTGTCGGCGCGACGCCCGCAGCGACTTTGTGCAGCATCGCACGCAACGCTTCGGCGGCCTGCTCGAGCGTGCTCGCTGCTGGCGCACCGACGATGACGTGCGCGCGCACCGCCGGCGTCGATACGCCGGCGTGCGCGCGGCGGCGCCACGCGAGCCCGAGCGCATCGGCAACCAGCGCCACGTGGCCGAGGCCCAGCGCGCACGCGGCGGCACCGAGCCGGTAGGCGGCGTCGCCCGCCTGCAACGCTTCGCTCGGATCGGCTTTCTCGGGCTGGTCGGCCGCGCGGGCGTGCTCGGTCAGCGCGGAAATCGAGGCATCGGCCGTTTGCAGGAAATCTTCATACGCGTGCGAGTTGACGGTTAACACGCCCAGCTCGCGCGTCAGCGTGCTACGGGTCGCGCTGACCGCCTGCGCCTGCACGGCGCCAGCTTCCCAAAGCATTTCGGATGCCTGGGTGCCCGCGACGTGCCAATCGACCGTCAAGCCATAGTCGTGCAGCACTTCGACCTGATCGGCGTCTTCCGCTGCAGCGCCGAACAGCGCGTAATCGCGCCACAGCAGCGCCAGCGTCGCGCGCACCAGCGAACGCGGCGCGCGCTCGATGCCGTGCGCATGATCGGCCAGGGTGAGGTTGCAGCGCGCGTAGAAACGCCGCGCGTCGGCATCTCCGGTGGCGCGGCCGCTGACGCGTAGCGCCTTGGCGCAAGCTTTCGCGAGGCGCCAGAAATCGTAGGGATCCGGGCCGGTGAGTTCGGTAAAGACCGCATCCAGCTCGTCGAGCGCCGCGTTCGTGAACGCCAGCGCAGCACCGCTGCTATCAGGCTGCGAGCGCAACACCGGCAGCAGCGCGCGCTCGTAGCGCGCCCGCAAATGGGCGAGTTGATCTGCGGACTGGTTATGCAGCGACACCGGCGGCACCGGGCGTGCGCTTAGCGCGAGATCTTCGAAAGCGACGGCCGAACCGGGCGTGTGCTCCGACAGATGGGCACAGAGCGCGTGATAGTGGTTGAACAGCGTGGGCGAACAGGACAGCTCGCGCAGATTGTGGCGCTCGAGCGCCACGCGGAAATCGTGCAATGCCGCGCCGAACACAGGCCGCGCGCTGTCCGCGTCAGCCGGATCGCCCTCGGCCAGAGGCGAGAGCCGCACCAGCGCGTCCGCAAAGCGCTGCGCGCTCAGCCAGCCGGCTTCGCGCAACCCGTGCGACGCACGCAGCAGCGCCGAGGTGCTCTCGCGGTGTTGTTCGAACGCCAGCAGTGCCTCGGCCAGCGCCAGCTCCGCAGAGCGGACAGCGCCGCCGCGCGGATTGGGCAATGCATCGAAGGAATCGGGTGCAGCGGATCGAAGAGTCATGGGCAGGCGACAGGAAGCTGACGGGCCGCCACCCGGCGCTGCACGAGAGACTGATCGGCTAACGCGCGAACTAGCGACAGGACAATGACAGATTACCGCTGCGACACGGTGCAACCGGGGACGTTCCGTGTGAGTGCGTTGGGGCTGCGTTCCGAACGCATGAACCGCGTTCGATCCGGCCGACGCCGCCTGCAAAACGCCGCGCCGCAGGCACACGGCATGGCACTCGATTGGACACCGCCGTTTGCCCCTCGGACCTCAGATCTGGACCATCTCGAAGTCTTCCTTGCGCGCTCCGCATTCCGGGCAGGTCCAGTTAATGGGAACGTCCTCCCAGCGCGTGCCCGGCGCAATGCCTTCGTCCGGCAAGCCGGCTTCTTCGTCGTAAATCCAGCCGCAAATCAGGCACATCCAGCTTTGATATTCCATTCTTGTGTCGCGTCGTAGAGTCCGTGGAAACGGGAGCCATGATGGTACCGTGTTGCCGCCCCAATGCCTAGCAAACAGAAACGTGCAATCGTAGTGTGCGGCGGCCTTTGGCTAGAGGGTTGCGTCGGTTTGGTTGGCGCTTACGCGTAGGGTCGCGCCTGGCTGCCGCTCACGTGCTGCTGGCTTGCGGCAATGCGCCGAAGACTGCGAAAAACCGCCTTCATAACGGTTTAGGCCGCATAATTGAGCCGATTGCGCACCCTCTGCGCCTAAATACAGCTCCTTTTTGTAAATCTTCATGCCCAGCGATACGCCTCCGATCGTCCTCACCTTCGGCCTTTCCGATCCCACCGGCGGCTCAGGCCTGCAAGCCGACCTGATGACCCTTGCCAGCATGGGCTGCCATGGCGTCTCCGTGCTCACGGGCTATACCGTGCGCGACTCGGCAAGCTGCGACGAAGTCACCGGACTCGACCCTGAAGTGGTCGCGACCCAGGCTCGGATGCTGCTCGAAGACATGCCGATCGCCGCGTTCAAGGTCGGCGCATGCACGCGCGCTGAAGTGGTGAGCGCGATTGCCGAAGTGGTCGCCGATTACGACGACATCCCGCTGATCCTCGCCCCCGATTTCACGCTCGACGACGAACACGTGCTCGCCGCCGACGAACTGCGCGAAGCGATCGCTGACCTGCTGGCGCCGCAAACCACCTTGCTGGTTGCCGATTCGACCACGCTGCTCGCTCTCGCCCAGCCGGACGGCGACGCCGAGGCGCCGAGCCTCGACGCGGCGATCTCGCATCTGCTGTCGCAAGGCTGCGAATACATTCTGTCGACGGAAACCGGCACGCACCGGCTCGTCAATACGCTGTTCAGCGAAGACGGCCAACTGCGCCAGGATATGTGGGACCGCGGCGCTCATCGGATTATGGGCATTACCGACACGCTCGGCGCCGCGATTGCCGCCTTGCTGGCCAACGGCCAGGACCCTGCTGAAGCCGTACGCGAGGCGCAGGAGTATCTGTATCAGGCGATGCGCAACGCATTTCGGCCAGGAATGGGCGCGTATCTGCCGGATCGCTTCTTCTGGGCCCGCAGCAGCGACGACGACACGCCGCCTGCAACCGGCAAGGATGCGACACCGGGCGAAGCACGGCATTAATTTGACGACTCGAAGCGTCTGCTGCGCGAGCAGCAGACGCCCGGCAGGCGTTTCCACTTCAGCCGCGGCCCGACCAGCCTAACTGTCTGATGAATCCCGCGTGCGCGGAGCACTCGTAATACCGGACGACCTAAGTGCTAGCCCAAAAACAAAAAACCCGCATTTCTGCGGGTTTTTTGCTTTGGGAAGTACGCCTCGCGACGCACTTCCCCATGTGTTTCCAACTGAGCCTCAAACGAGGCCAAGTGAGGCTCAATCGGAAATTACATGTCCATGCCCATGCCGCCCATGCCGCCGGGCATACCGCCGCCCATCGGAGCATCTTCCTTCGGCAGTTCGCAAACAGCAGCGTCGGTGGTCAACAGCAGGCCAGCGACCGAAGCTGCGTTTTGCAGCGCCGTGCGCGTCACCTTCGTCGGGTCCACGACACCTGCGTCAACCAGGTCGACGTACTCGCCGGTTGCTGCGTTGTAGCCGTAGTTGCCCGTGCCAGCAGCAACAGCTGCCACCACGACGCTGGCTTCTTCGCCACCGTTCGTGACGATCTGGCGCAGCGGCTCTTCCATCGCGCGCAGCACGATCTTGATACCTGCGTCCTGATCGGCGTTAGCGCCCTTCAGGCCAGCGATTGCCGTACGTGCACGGATCAGTGCGACGCCGCCGCCAGCAACGATGCCTTCTTCCACAGCTGCGCGCGTTGCGTGCAGTGCGTCTTCGACACGTGCCTTCTTTTCCTTCATTTCGACTTCGGTCGCAGCACCGACCTTGATCACTGCAACACCGCCAGCCAGCTTGGCCACGCGTTCTTGCAGCTTTTCACGGTCGTAGTCCGACGTAGCTTCTTCGATTTGCGTGCGCACTTGCTTCACGCGCGCTTCGATCGTTGCACCTTCGCCAGCGCCGTCGATGATCGTCGTGTTTTCCTTGCCCACTTCGATACGCTTCGCTTGACCCAGTTCAGCCAGCGTTGCCTTTTCGAGCGTCAAGCCGGTTTCTTCAGCGATGACTTGACCGCCGGTCAGGATCGCGATGTCTTCCAGCATGGCCTTACGACGATCGCCGAAGCCCGGAGCCTTGACAGCAACGGTCTTCAGGATGCCGCGGATGTTGTTCACAACCAGCGTGGCCAGCGCTTCGCCTTCGACGTCTTCTGCGATGATCAGCAGCGGACGGCCAGCCTTGGCGACTTGTTCCAGGACCGGGAGGAGGTCACGAATGTTCGAAACCTTCTTGTCGTGCAGCAGCACGAACGGGTTGTCGAGCACAGCAACTTGCTTGTCCGGGTTGTTGATGAAGTACGGCGACAGGTAGCCGCGGTCGAATTGCATGCCTTCAACCACGTCCAGCTCGTCTTGCAGCGACTTGCCGTCTTCAACCGTGATCACGCCTTCCTTGCCGACCTTGTCCATCGCTTCAGCGATGCGGTCACCGATCGACGAGTCGCTGTTTGCCGAAATCGCGCCAACTTGAGCGATTTCCTTGTTGGTCGTGCACGGCTTGCTGATCTTGCGCAGTTCTTCGATCGCTGCGGTCACAGCCTTGTCGATACCGCGCTTCAGGTCCATCGGGTTCATGCCCGATGCAACGTACTTCATGCCTTCGCGGACGATCGACTGAGCCAGAACCGTTGCGGTCGTGGTGCCGTCACCTGCGTTGTCGCTGGTCTTGGAAGCGACTTCCTTGACCATTTGTGCGCCCATGTTCTGGAGCTTGTCTTTCAGTTCGATCTCTTTCGCGACCGAAACACCATCCTTCGTGACCGTCGGGCCGCCGAAGCTGCGTTCCAGGACAACGTTGCGACCCTTCGGGCCCAGCGTGACCTTCACAGCGTTCGCGAGGATGTTCACGCCTTCAACCATCTTGGCACGGGCGGAATCACCGAATACGACGTCTTTAGCTGCCATCTTCTAACTCCTTGAATTCTTTGGGATATGACCGGGAAAAGTAGCGACTGGCGCTTACTTTTGCACCACGGCCATGATGTCTTCTTCGCGCATCACGAGCAGTTCGTTGCCGTCGACCTTGACGGTCTGGCCTGCGTACTTGCCGAACAGGACGCGGTCACCGACCTTCACGTCGAGGGCGATTTGTGCGCCTTTGTCGTCACGCTTGCCCGGGCCGACTGCCAGAATTTCGCCTTGATCCGGCTTTTCTGCTGCGGCTTCGGGGATCACGATGCCCGACGCGGTCTTGGTTTCTTGATCCAGACGTTTGACGATCACGCGATCATGCAAAGGACGAAGGTTCATACATACTCCTCTCTTGATTGAGACTGAAGAACGCTGAGAAAACCCGGCTGGCAGAGCCAACCGGCGATGTTGTTAGCACTCTCGTGCAGCGAGTGCTAATTATATGGACGGGTGGTGACAAATTCAAGAAGGGATGTCGCTTTGACTGTCGAGATTCGCTTAACTTTGAACTTTGTTCGCTTAAGTCTGAACTCTTAGCCGCGCGCGGTCGCCACGACGACATAAAATATCTTTTTAAAACAATGACTTATTGTTCCGCCAGCTGTTTCACAGCGTCGCGCGCGCAGTGCAACTGCACGGCCCTCTCTGACGACATCTGTTCGCAAGTCCTAGTGACTCACGCCAAATTTAGGGAAAACCCCACCAGGGTCGCAATCGCTGGTCTCCTTCAGGCAGATCGAAGAACACGATCCGGCCCTGCGCGTCCGGTGCGGTGACCCCGAGTTCACGTGCTCAATCAAGTCGTCACCGAGCAATGCGATAGCAGCTGCATAAAGATACTGAGTTGAGGCAGGTTCCAGCTAAAAACCGCGCAGGGTCGCTCGAGGCTTTTTACGAGTGCTCGACTCAAGCCCTTTTCAAGCCGCTGACAACGCTCCCCGCAGATTCAGTGACGATAATTCCGCCTTTCAGGCGAGTTGCTTTCACCGCTTCACGAACCTTGTCGTGCACCTCATTGGCCGTGACGTCGCCGTCGTAGCGGTAAGTCGCGTCGGGGAGTTGATAGAGAACACCCTCTGCCTTAATGGTGCGATAGCATCGCCCGTTCATGCCCCTCCTCGAAAGCAGGAGAATCCCCACGGCGTCATCTTGAACGACAAGTGATAGTGTTGTAGTGGATCGGCGAGTCCAAAAAAAGTAAGGGACCAAGTCGAGAAAGGGAATACCCACAAGCGTACCCCACTTGCGCTCGATAATAGTCGCCGACCCGAAACGTCACTTCATGGATGCCCGCGATGCATTGGGAGACCCTCTGGCCGGGCGAGGCTACGATCGACGCCGATGCTGCCGTGGCATACCAGTACGCGTACGTCATCGCAAAAGCGCCGACGTATACCCATAAGGACAATTCACGCACTTGACCGGATGGTGCCGGCGCGCCGGTCAGTCGTCGCCAATCTGATGTCTGCCGTGGCTAACCTGACGGGAGATTTCGCCCATGCGCTTCTGGCGGCTACACCTGAGGGCATGAGAGCAACCGTCGCGCGGTCGCAGCGAATCGACAACAGCCGTGCGAGGAGCTTCGCGAGGATTGAAAAACGACTGATGGGCTTATACACGAAAAACCAGATGCTGTTCGCTGGACACAATGACAATCTCCGCTATCTGGCGGTCTCCGCCAGCTACGTCCGTAGCTGGACTCACAATCGTCACGTACTCGCCTGGCTACGTTTGCATTATCCGGTTCATGCCGCATCGCTTGAGCAGATCGCAGAGGAAGCCGATTGTGCAAAAGAGCCGAAGCGGGCAATGAAGCTGCCTTACGCACGCGACAGAACCCCCGGTGCTACGAAGGAAATCAGGCGGCGAGTTCGTTCACGCGGGACGTAATCACGTCAATACCATCGGGTATGAAGGAGGTGGGTCAGGCAGTGCTGGTAGATGTCCCTTGCGATCGGCGAACGAAAATCGAGCCGCAGATTCTCGCAGAACATCGAAGTGACCTGTCCGGGATCGAAAGTAAGCGGCGATATCAGCTCCATCTGTTCGGCGATCTCGCGGGCCCGACTCGCAAGCATCACACGCTGCAGGATATCGGCACCCCCGCCGTTTGCATCCAGCCAGATTTTCGTCGATTCCACAACGTGATCAGACGACAGCCATTCCCCCGTCAGCTGCCGGGCGACAAAGTGAGATGCGACCAGGTACGTAAGCAACTCGGCGCGAGCGCGAAAGTCAAGGTTAAGCGGATTGGTCAAGGTAACGTCGTCCTCGCATAAGCGACTATGCGAGTTTAACGCGCAGACGGATACGGCTAACTATTTGAGGCATGCCGGGATCATCTCTGTAACCACACACGCGACAGACACGCCGCAGTTGCGACCCGAGCACGAAACTAACTTCTACGACCAACCGGAGCGCCAGCATGCTCTCGAAGATAGGGCCGCACAGCGTGTCTTGCGGACATTCACCGTTGTGCCTTGACGTGGCGTATCGCCGACCTATGACTAAGTGCAGCGGCAGACTGGAGACGACGATGCCACAAGCCACAGGTGCATCGACCTTTCTTGCTGGCGCGCATGCTGCGCAGTATGTCCGCATGTCCACGGACCACCAGCAGTACTCAACCAACAATCAGAAGCGGGCAATCGCCGATTTCGCCGCATCGCAGGACGTAACGGTTGTTGCGACATACGAAGATGGCTGAGCAGGAGCGCACCGATCCAATGCGCGGACGAACTGCCGGAGATGGTCGAACTGCTGCAGATAGCGACCGTCTCAGTTCGTTAAGGGTTATTCGATGCCTGCCATCGACCACAGGAATGTGACGGT
>NZ_JALQCK010000066.1:0-31867 GCF_030464835.1 Paraburkholderia sp. WS6 | reverse complement strand
GCCAGGATAAACCATGCAATCAATTATTAAAAGTAATTGCGGGATGTTGTACTAGAAGCCGTAGAGCCTTGCAGGATTTTCGACGAGGATTCGATGCCGCGTCGATTCGTCAGGTATCCACAGCGTCAGATCGTCCAGCAAGCGGGCGGCGTCCGGCTTGTTATCGGCCGCTTGCGTCGGATGAGGCCAGTCCGATCCCCACAGCATCCTGTCCGCGGCAAGCTGGGCAAACCTGAGCGCGACCCTTCCGGCGTCGGCGTAGACCGGCGCTCCGCTTCGCGACACGAGATAGGGTCCGCTCAATTTGACCCAGGTACGGCCGTTGGCCAGCAGCGCCTCGACCATCCGGAACGCAGCATGCTCCGCGCCGCCCGGTTGCGGAATCTGCCCCATATGATCGATCACGAGCGGCGACGACAGATTAGCAAGCAACTGTCGATGCGCGAGTAGCTGTGCAGCGGTGGCATTGACCTGAATGTGCCAGCCGAGCGGTTCGATCCGCTTCGAGAGCGGCTCCATCATCGATACCGTGACGCCAACCAGGTATTCGAGGTTAAAGCGCAGCCCGCGTACGCCCGTATCATGAAGACCGGCCAGCTCACCATTCGTCACGGTGACGGGCACGGTCGCGATGCCGCGTGCGGTCTTTCCGAACTGCGACAGGGCATCGAGCAGGCAACGATTGTCGGTTCCATACGTAGACGGTTGAACGACGACATGTCGCTCGACGCCCAGCCTCCGCTGCAGCGCGCGATAGTCGGCGACCGTTGCGTCAGGCGGCTGCAATTGCGCAGACGGATCGACTGGATACCGCGCATCGTAGATATGGTGATGACTGTCGGTCGCCTTCGGCGGAACCGGAAAGCACGGCTGCCCGGTACCGGCGACGCGCGCCCGCTCCTCGAGGAAAGAAGATTCGCCGGATGAGGCCGGCGTAGTCGCGAGGTCGGTCGCCCAGTTGCTGCGGCCAGGGTCTATGCCGTCTTGGGGTCTATCACGGTGGCCTTGCTTCTTTTGCTTCAAACGGCATCTCCTTTAGCCGGCGGGTCGATCGGAGCTACGGACTGCCCTGCTGCAAAATGACCAACGACGCACTACGTTACGGCGCAACGAAAAGAGTGGACCACTATACGCATGCAATTTTTCCGGGAGATAATCAAAGTTAGCGAGACCATCTGATAGAAACCTTCGATCATGCGCATTTCTCTTCAGCAAATTGAGACCTTTTATTGGGTGGCGCGGTTAGGTGGATTTCATGCGGCGGCGCGTCATCAGCACCTCACGCAGCCGACCATTTCGGCACGCATCCAGGAGTTCGAAGAACATCTCGGCGTGCAGCTCTTCACGCGCAGTCGGACCCGCTCCGAACTCACGCTCGCAGGCCGCGATGCGCTCGCCAATGCGGAACAGGTGCTAAAGCTCGCCGAAAAGCTCGAACAGATAGCGAAGCGTACCGACCCCATGTACGGGCTTCTACGTCTCGGCGCGATTGAGTCCATCGCCCACGCGGGGCTTGCAGATCTACTGACGCAACTCAAGACGCGATATCCGCACATGAAGATCGAACTCACGATCGATGTGGGTGTCACACTCGGACGCAAGCTTGGCGCGCACGAACTGGACATAGCGATACTGAACGATTCCACCGATGCGCCTCACGTGGTCGAGACCGCCATCGGCTACACCGATCTGCACTGGGTTGCGTCGCCGCAACTCGTGCCCAACTGCAATGTCGCGCCTCATGATCTTGCGTCGGTACCGATCATCACCGTCTCGCAACCGTCATCGAACCATTCGCTTGTAATGAACTGGTTCCGCAGCGCCGGTTGCAATCCGGACAACATCAGCTCATGCAATTCCCTGACGATGATGTCGCGGCTGGTCGCGGCCGGACATGCGGCGGCCGTGCTGTCGCCCGCAATCATGCTCGCGGAGATCGATGCCGGGCTGATTCACGTGCTGAACACTGAACGGCCGATCACTCAGCAGGGGTTTTTTGTCGCCTATCAGGAAGAGTGTCTTAGCGGCGCGGATACCATCGTGGAGCTGGCAAAAGAGGTGCTCACACGCAGTCGCGTGCTGATTCCGGGGTAGTCGGCGCGAGGGCGCCGTTAAGGGTTCAACGCACCGGCAAGCATGAATCAATCGGAGTACACAGTCATGAACGCATCACCGGTGGTGGTATCACGCACCTATGCGATGCCTGAGCGAAGCGATCGTCTGGATTTCTACATACGCGACCAAGCGTCGCGCCCCGCGATTGAAGAGCCGCACAAGCACGAATATTTTCAAATTCAGATCAACCTCGGCGGGGACACCGAACAGCATATTGGCGGAGTGCGCAGGCCCTTTCCTGCGGGTGCGGTCGCCTTTATCCTGCCGCATCGCTTGCATCTGATACCGCACCCCGCGCATTCGCGCTTCATTGTCATCAACTTTACGCAATCGTTTCTGCGCGCCAATACGGACGGAATCGCGGATCCCCTTGACCTCGAGGATGTGTCGATCACGCAGGCTCCCGAACTCGCCCCATTCAGGCTTCAGGAGTACATCGACTTCATTCTGGAGGACGCCGATCTCGCCGAAATCGAGCCGGTTCTGTCACGCATGCTGGAGGTCAATGAGATGCGGCGCTTCGGTTCAACCGCTCTTCTGCGCGGATACCTTCTTCAGCTTATCGGGATCGTATGCCAGCGACATGCGGATCAGCTGCTTCGGCTCTCCTCGCGCAATGCCCAAAGACTCGGCCGACGAGACGCTCTGGTCCGCGTGGACCATCATGTCAACGCACATCTCGCGAGCGACGCACTGTCTCTGACCTCTGCCGCCGCCGCTGCGTTTCTATCGCCGAACTACCTTACGCATCTGATCAAGAAGGAGACAGGCAGGACATTTGTCGAGTGGGTGACCGAGCGACGCATCGCACGCGCAAAGGATCTGTTGGCAAACGACAACCGGCGCATCAAGGACATTGCGTTTCTGGTCGGCTATCGCGACGAAGCCTATTTTTCGAGGCGGTTTCGTCAGTCAGTCGGTCAATCGCCGAGCGACTTTCGCGACATGCACCGGCGTGCGGTTCAACGAGACGGTGGCGCGACCGCGCGCAAAGGAGCATCGTAAGATCGTCCTGGTGTTCAGCGGATTTGTCCTGCACGGCGCGTTCGCAGGGCGATATCGTCGGTAGGCCAATACTACTCGCGAGGCTTACCATGACCGAATATTCAGTGACACCACCCACGATCACCTCCGTTGCTGTCAGCGGCTCGACGAGCCGCTTTCCCGTGCGCCGCGTGTTCTGTGTCGGGCGTAACTACGCAGAGCATGCGCGCGAAATGGGTGCCAACCCGGACCGGGATCCTCCGTTCTTTTTTTCCAAGCCTGCCGATGCCGTCGTGCCAGCGACCGGCGTGCTTCCGTACCCTCCCCTTACCTCCGACTTGCACCATGAGATTGAACTCGTCATTGCGCTCGGCAAGGAAGGAAAGGCCATCGCCCCCGAAAACGCACTCGATTTTGTCTGGGGTTATGGTGTCGGAGTCGATCTGACACGCCGGGATCTCCAGGCGACGGCGAAGAAACTGAACCGCCCGTGGGACTGGGCGAAAGGCTTTGATGCGTCTGCGCCGGTGAGCGAGATCAAGCCGGCGTCCGAGTTAGGGCATCCGTCCAGCGGACGGATATGGTTGTCCGTGAATGGCGAAGTCCGCCAGCAAGGCGATCTCAGCGAGATGATCTGGCCTGTCGCGGACATCATCAGTTACGTCTCTCAGGCCGTCACTGTGCAGCCGGGAGACCTGATTTTCAGCGGAACACCCGCCGGCGTAGGCGCACTCCGCCCAGGCGACAAGGTCGCAGGCGGAGTGGATGGCGTTGCGAACTTCAGTTTCGAGGTGGGCCCGCTAGTCGGATGAGCCTGCTTTAACGCGACGCAATCGTCCGACGGGGCCCGCCATGCTCAATCGATCCGGAGCGGATCCCCGTCGAATTCGACAAGGCAGCCGAAGCCGCCATGAAACAGCGCTTCACGCGCATCTTCCACCTTTCCCATGGCCTCGATCTCAGCCGCGTGCAGTTCGGCATCGTCTTGCGGCACGAACCCGAGATAACGCACGTTGGCATTGTCCCAGCGATTGCGCGCGTTATTGGATACGCCATACACGACCGCGAAGTGAAAGTCCGGATAGTCGATACAGCGGCGCGCCACCTGCACCATGTCGCGATGGCTGATCCATGTGAAGAGGTGCCGCGGTGCGGTTGGCCGGTCGTCCGGGCGGAACGAGCCAATCCGGATGCACGCAACCGACATGCCATGCTTGTCGGCGTACATCCGGCCAAGCGCCTCGCCGAACACCTTCGAGATGCCGTAGCGGCTATCAGGGCGCGGCTCGACGCTGTTATCGATCATCCGGTCGCGACGATGAAAACCCACTGCATGGTTCGAGCTCGCGAACACCACGCGCTTGACGCCCGCTTGCCGCGCCGCTTCGAACACGTTGTAGCAACCCTCGATGTTCATATCGCGGATGCGCTCCCAGCGATCCTCGTCAGGAATGCCGGCAAGATGCACGACAACATCGACACCCTTCATGGCCGACAGAAGATCCTCGAGCCGCGTGATGTCCGCGGTCACGATTTCCTCGCCTGCCTGCGCCTCCGCCTGCGGCGCAATGTCGGCGAGGCGCAGTGCATAGTGGCCCTGGAAACCGGCGCGAAGCACACGTCCAATGTGACCGGCCGCGCCGGTAATCAGTACTCGAGTCATTGATACCCTCTCTGTGATTCAGGTAAATACGGTTAATCGGTTTCGCCTTTCTGTACGGCGTAGCCGGCCGAGCGGCGGTGATGCGCTTCAAGATATGCATCGCGCGATGGCACCAGGTGCTCCCGGCATAACTTGATCAACGATTCCCGGTCGCCGGTTCGGAGCGCCTCGATCATCTGGTGATGCTCGGCGCGAGCCTTCTCCAGATACTGAGGAAACACGATCGATACCGAACGGATGGCATGCGTACGGCGCTCATACTCGTGAATCGCCTCGGTTAGAACCTGGCTTTCCGACAACGCAAAGAACGCATGGTGAAAGGCCATGTTCGCGCGGAACACACGCCGCAGATCTCCGGCGACGGCTGCTTCGTCGTGCTCCGCCTGTATTGCCGTTAACGCATCGAGCGCTTCGCTAGTGACCGGAAAAACGATGCGCCTCGCCGCGTCTGCTTCTAGCAGTTCGCGTAGCGCATACAGTTCGGTAACCTCGCGCGGCGTAAACGACTTGACCACCGCGCCCACATTCTTGCGGCGCTCCACCAGGCCGCGCCGCTCCACCTCCGCCAGCACCTGGCGTGCGACGTGGCGCTTCAGGTTGAAGCGCTCGCACAGATCGTCTTCCACAAGCCGTTCCCGTGGATGCAGAACGCCAAGGACGATCTGCTCCTCGAGCTCGTCTGAGACGCTGCGCAGCGTCTCGTCGACATTGCGGTCGCGTTCGACCGTCTTCGCAGTGGGTGCATCGGAGCGTTTGGGCTTGGCAGCGTTGCTCATAAAAGGGTCCGCAAAATGATCTAACCCGCGAGCCTATACGAAAATATGACCTTTATCCCTTGTTTCCGCTGCCGGGAACGGTCGCGTTAATCCGGGTAGCTTGCAAAAAGTCGAAGTCGCAGCCCTCGTCGGCCTGAGTGATCGTCGTCAGGAACAGTTTGCGATAACCACGCTCCTCGGGATCGGCCTGGCGCGCCGGCAACGCGGCGAGACGAGCTGCAATTTCCTCGTCGCTGAGGGCAAGTTCGATAGACCGTTCCGCCACGCTCAGGCGAATCCGGTCGCCCGTTTGTACGATCGCAAGCGGACCGCCGATCGCCGCTTCGGGTGTGACGTGCAGGACCACTGTACCGGACGCCGTGCCGCTCATGCGTCCATCCGAAATGCGCACCATGTCTTTGACACCCAGGCGGCCGAGCTTGCGCGGGATCGGAATGTAGCCCGCTTCCGGCATTCCGGGTGCACCGACCGGACCGATCCGCTTGAGCACGAGTACGTCGTGCGCTTCCACGTCCAGTTCCGGATCGTCGATACGGCGAGCCAGATCCTCCGCGTCCTCGAAGACGACTGCCCGCCCTTCGTGCTCCATCAGGCTGGCGCTTGCCGCTGACTGCTTGATGATCGCGCCGCCCGGCGCGAGATTGCCACGCAACACCGCAATACCGCCTTGCGGAAAGATCGGGCGGTCAAACGGGCGGACTACGTCTTGCGGGAAGCTCGCGGGGGCGAGATCCAGCTCCTCACCGAGCGTACGGCCCGTCACAGTGAGCGCGTCGAGATGCAGCAGGCCTTTCATCTCGCGCATGACCGTGGTCAAGCCGCCGGCGCGATGCAGGTCTTCCATGTAGTGCTGTCCGGACGGTTTCAGATCGACGAGGACCGGCGTCTCGCGCGCCATCCGGTCGAGCTGCTCAAGGTCGATGCGAATCCCGAGCCGGCCCGCAATTGCCGTGAGGTGAATGATGCCGTTGGTCGAGCCGCCGATTGCGAGCAGCACCCGCAACGCATTTTCGATCGCCTTGGGCGTCAGGATTGTCGCCGGACTCAGGTCCCGCCCGATCATCGCCACGGCCTGCGCGCCAGTGCGCTCCGCAATGCGGATGCGATCGGCAGTCACGGCAGGCGCAGACGCACCACCCGGCAGCATGATGCCCAAGGCTTCCGCAATACAGGCCATCGTGCTGGCCGTTCCCATCACCGAACAGGTCCCGACCGTCGCGACGAGCTGATTGTTGACCGCTTCGATCTCGGCTTCGTCGATCTGGTCGCCGCGAAAACTCGCCCAGAAACGACGGCAGTCCGTACATGCCCCCACCCGTTCGCCGCGATGCGAGCCCGTGAGCATGGCGCCCGTCACCAGTTGAATAGCGGGCACGCCCGCCGCCGCCGCACCCATCAACTGGGCCGGGACGGTTTTGTCGCAGCCGCCGATCAGCACCACCGCATCCATCGGCTGGGCCCGGATCATCTCCTCCGTGTCCATCGACATCAGGTTGCGCAGGTACATGCTGGTCGGATGCGAAAAACTCTCGGCGATCGAAATCGTCGGGAATTCGACAGGCAGCCCGCCAGCCAGCATCACGCCGCGCTTGACCGCCTCGATCAACTGCGGCGCGTTGCCGTGGCATGGGTTGTAGGCACTGCCCGTGTTCGCGATAGCCACGATCGGACGCGACAACGCGTCGTCGGTATAGCCCGCTCCCTTGATGAACGCCTTGCGCAGAAAAAGCGAGAAACCTTCATCGCCGTAGTTCGTCAGGCCCTGCCGCAAGCCGCTTTTCTTCTCGCCCATTTTCGCTCCTAAATCTTCGATGAGATTATCAATAATCTTGACGGGAATCTTACCGATACTTATAGTCTGTCCGCAAGCGATTCTTTTTTGTTGCGGTCGATGCCGCTTATCAACTCTCTCTAACAGCATTCCGCCGAGGTCTTCATGAAGCATGTCGTGGCCTATCGTTCGTTGCCTCCTGCCGTGCTGGGGCTTCTTCGTGAGCACTGTTCCGTCGAGCTGGTCGACGTTTCCTCCGGCGATCTCGCGCCATTCAGGCGCGCCCTGGGCACAGCTCATGGCATGGTCGGCAACAATCTCAAGATAACGCCGGAGATCCTTGATGCGGCGCCCTTGCTTGAGGTCGCGTCCACCATTTCGGCCGGCTTCGATGCGTTCGATGTCCCCGAACTCTCGCGCCGCGGCATCGTTCTGACGAACACGCCTGAAGAAGTCACCGAAACCACCGCTGACCTTGTGTTCAGCCTGATCCTCGCGACCGCCCGGCGCATTTCCGAACTCGCCGACTGGACGCGGCGCGGCCGGTGGACGCGTACTGTCGGCGAGGCGCAATTCGGTGTCGACGTGCATCACAAAACCCTCGGAATCGTCGGGCTTGGGCGCATTGGCAGCGCGGTCGCCAAGCGCGCCGCCCTCGGCTTCGGCATGGACGTGATTTATTCCAATCGCTCCCGCAACCCCGAAGCCGAGGAGCGCTACGGCGCGCAATGGCGGCCGCTTCCCGAACTGCTCGCGACTGCGGATTTCGTCTGCGTGCTCGTTCCGCTATCGCCCGCCACCGAGCGCCTGATCGGCAGCGCCGAGCTCGGGACCATGAAGCCGTCGGCCATTCTCATCAACTGTGCTCGCGGACAGGTCGTCGACGAGGCCGCCCTCATCGCGCATCTCCGTGAAGGCCGCATTCTCGGCGCCGGTCTCGATGTGTTCGAACGCGAACCGGTGTCGCCGGACTCGCTGCTGCTCGAGTTACCGAACGTGGTAGCGGTGCCGCATATCGGTTCCGCTACGCAACAGACGCGCGAGAACATGGCCATGCGCGCGGTGCGCAATCTCATCGACGCACTCGACGGCCAGCTTTCCTCGACCTGTGTCAATCCCGAAGCGCTCCACGCCCGCTCGTCTGCGCAACAGATCGCCGGCTGAATGGCGCGAAAAGCTCTCACTTCAACCGAAAGGAACATCCGATGACCTCAGTCAACCGGCCCCGCGGCGTTTACTCGCCCGTGGTCACGCCGTTCACAAGAGACCTTCTTCCCGATCACGACCGCTATGTCCGTCATTGCCGATGGCTTATCGAACAGGACGTCGGACTCGCCGTTTTCGGCACCAACTCGGAAGCGAATTCGCTCGCAGTCAGCGAGAAAATGAGGCTGCTCGAAACGTTGGTTGGCGCAGACATTCCGGTCGATCGCCTGATGCCGGGCACCGGCTGCTCGGCACTCACCGACACAGTCGAACTGACACGCCATGCGCTTTCGCTGGGCGTGAACAATGTGCTGACGCTGCCGCCCTTCTTCTACAAGGGCGTCACCGACGAAGGCTTGTTCCGCAGCTATGCGCAGATCATCGAGCGCGTGGGTTCCGACGCACTGCGCATTTATCTGTATCACATCCCGCCCGTGTCCCAGGTGCCGCTCAGCCTCGCGCTCATCGAGCGGCTGTTAGCCGCTTTCCCGGGCGTGATCGCCGGCGTGAAGGACAGTTCGGGCGACTGGAGCAACACGCAGGCGATGCTCGAGCGCTTCCAGCCGCATGGCTTCGATGTGTTCGCCGGCAGCGAGACCTTCCTGCTGGCCACCATGCGCGCGGGCGGCGTCGGCTGCATCACGGCAACCGGAAACGTCAATCCGGCGGCTATCGTGCGGTTGTATCGTCACTGGCAATCGGCCGACGCCGATGCCCGTCAGGCAGCACTGGATGCCACGCGTGCGGTGTTCGCCAAGCTCCCGATGATCCCTGCGCTCAAGGCAGCGATAGGCGTCTATTCGAACGATGCCGACTGGGGCGTCGTACGTCCGCCTCTCGTCGATCTGACGCAAGTGCAGTGCGATGCGCTCGCCACCGCACTCCGCGAAATCGACTTCTCGATGCCGGGAATCGAAGTCACCGCCTGATGCCGTGAAGAAACACCCGCCGGTTGCATGCGCATCCGGCGGTCTTGTCTGGCTATTCACTGCTTCGGCTTCACGCCCAGTCGTCCAGCGCGTATTCGTTCAGCGCGGCTTCATCGAAGTCGAATCCGAGGCCTGGACGAGTCGGCACGGTCAGCTTGCCGTCTGCGAACGACAGTTGTGTATCCACTAGCCGACGGAAATTCAACACCTGATCGTCAGGAAAAAATTCGACGTAGCGCGAATTGCTCGTCGACGCCACCAGATGCACGTGCAGATCGTGGAACCAGTGCGGACACATCGTCACACCCACGGCTGCGGCCGACGCCGCAATCCGCCGCCATTCGCTGATCCCGCCGCATACCGCCGCGTCCGACTGAAGGATCATGGCCGCGCGCTTGTCGAGCAGCTCCTGATGCCGCCAGCGCCCTGCTTCTATCTCACCGGTCGCAACGGTCACCGGCGTGCGCCGGCTCAGTTGCGCATGGCTCTCGATGTCGTCCGGACTGAACGGCTCTTCTATCCAGTACGGGTTGAACGGTTCGTACCGGCGCATGTATTCGAGCGCGGTCGGAACGTCGGTCCAGGCGTTGTTGGCATCGAGCATCAGCAGCACGTCGTCGCCGATCGCTTCTCGTGCTGCCCTGATCCGCGCTTCCTCGCTTCGCGGATCGAGCCGCCCCACTTTCATCTTCACGGCGCGAAACCCCTGTGCCACGTATCCCGCCATCTCCTCGCCGAGACGCTCGGGCGTCTTGCCTTCGAGGTAGTAACCGCCGCTGGCATAGGCCGGCACGGTGGCGCTGCATGTGCCGCCGAGATAGCGGCTCAACGGCAGGCCCGCAGCGCGCGCATTCCGGTCCCACAAGGCGATGTCGATGATGGACAGCGCCCGCATGACCGAGCCGGCACGCCCTTGCAGCAGTGACTCGTCGTACATGGCGCACCAGGAGCCTTCGACATCGAGCGCGGAGCGCCCGCGCAACAGCGGCGCAAACAATTCGCGCACGGCATACGTGACCAGCATGCCGGCGCGGTTGCCGCTGTAGCAAAAGCCGATGCCGTAATGGTCATCGGCTGTTGTGACGCGCACGACCGTGTAGTCGCGGGCAGTGACGAGCCGGGTCGAGAATGCAGTGTGGCGGTCAAGCGGCACGCGGATGGTGCGCGCCTCCACCGAAACGATCCGCGAACGTGTCTGATAATCGGTTTGCTCAGGTTCAACGATGACGTGTTTCATAACAGTAGATCGACTCGAAAAAGATAACGATGCTCACGGGACCGATCGTGCGGCCGCGCGCACCGTCCCGCCTGCGCCGCCCTGACGGCTTGCGTGGCAGGACGGAGCTTATGTGGCGGTCGTATGCGTCTCGGCTGTTTCGGCTGCCTCGCCTGCCGCGCGCCGGCCGATGACCAGCAGCATCGCCAGCACGCCGACCAGATCGACCACCGCGCCGAGCATGAAGCCGCTGCTGTAACCGCCAAAGTACTGGACCGCAAAACCCATCATGGTCGGACCGACGATGCCCGAAATGTTGCTCATCAGGTGAACAAAGCCGCTTACGCCCCCGAGATGCCTGCCTGGCACAAGTTCGTGCATGGTGGCCCAGCACGCTTGCGACGAAGCCGTCAGGAACAGCACGGCGAACGCGACAAGCAGGACTGCGGGCATCACGGAATCGACCATGCTGACGCCCACCAGGGCGAGACCCGACAGCGCGAGCGGCACGATCGCCGAGACCTTGCGCGCCATCAGCTTGTTGCTCATGCGCTTGAAAAATGCGTCGGCGACCAGCCCGCCGCCGAAGTATCCGATTCCGCCGCATGCCCATGGCACCGCGCTCAGAAAGCTCATGTGCTTCATGTCGAGATGCAGCGCGTTGGTGAAATAGCTCGGCATCCACGAGATGAACACGAACAGCGTGTAGTTCACCGCGAACAGGCCGACGCCAAGCGCGAGCGTGCTCGGACGAAACAGGTAGCTGCGCAGCGGTGTGCTTTCGTCGCCGCCTTCTGCCGGGTGTGCCGCGCTGCGGCTCGCTTCGACCATCTCGCGTTCGGCCTCGCCGACCCGCGTGCTTTGCGCCGGCTTGTCGGTCGCGAAGATACGCCAGGCGACGATCCACACCAGCCCGAACGCTGCGATGATCACAAACGACGTGCGCCAGCCGTAGGCAATGGCGATCAGCCCGACCACCGGTCCAGCAATCGCGCTGCCTACCGTCTGGCCCGAAAACGTAAAGCCGACCATGGTCGCGGTTTCATGCCGGGGAAACCAATTGGTGATGGTCCGGTTGGTCGTCGAATTCATCGGACCTTCGCCGAAGCCGAACAGCGCCCGTGAGATCAGCAGCGTGCCGAATCCAGTCGCGGCCGCAGTTAACCCGCAGAGAATGGACCACGCCCCCATCGCCCAGGAGAAGACCCGACGCGGTCCATACTTGTCGGCGAGTTGTCCGCCGACGAATGCGAAGATGGAATAGCCGAAGAAAAAACTGCTGAACACGACGCCGAGTTGCGACGGCGAAAGGTTCAGCTCCTTGTTGAGAACAGGCGCGACCACGCCGAGCGCCGCGCGGTCCATGTAATTGATCGCGCCCGCAATAAACAGCAGCAAGGCGACGACGTAGCGATACTTCCCAGTCTTCATGTTGTCTCTATTCCGTGTAATTAACGATACCGACCGTTGCTATCTGGCACTTCTTTCGAGTGCCGTAAAGGTGCTACCTGTTGACAAGTCTGGCGGGAAGCTGCGTCAAGATGAGGCATGCGGAGACAATCAGCGACCCCGCAATCAGGAACAGGCTCGAATCGAGTGAGTGCGTGACCGTCTTTAGCCACCCCACAAGCGTGGGGCTTACGAAGCCTGCGAGATTGCCCGTCGAATTGATCAATGCGATGCCGGCGGCCGCACCGGTGCCGCCGAGAAAAGACGTGGGCAACGCCCAGAACATAGGTAAAGCCGTAATCACGCCCGAAGCAGCAAGCGTCAGGCCAAGCAACGCAATATACGTATTGCTGCCCGCGTAGGCGCACATCACGAAACCCACAGCCGCCATGCATTGCGGCAACACGACGTGCCAGCGGCGTTCACGCGTGCGGTCCGCGTGGCGGCCGACCACAATCATCAGAATCAGGGCGGCAAGATAAGGCACGACAGTGAGCAGCCCGATGGTGAAGGCGTCCGTGATTCCCGAACTCTTTATGATGGTCGGCTGCCAGAAGCCAACGGCATAAGAGCCCATCACGATACCGAACAGAATCGCGCACAAGGTCCAGACTTTGAGCGACGTGAAGACCTCGCGCACGGAACCGTGGCTTTTGGTGCGTGCTTCCGCATCGATTTCCGATGCAATGAAGTCGCGATCCTCAACCGGCAGCCACTTTGCGTCCTTCACCCGGTCGTCGAGGAACCAGAAAATGACGGCTGCCAGGATCAGCGCGGGGACGGCTTCCAGAATGAACAGCCACTGCCAGCCGGCAAGCCCCGCGTTCCCCGCCAGGCGCTGCATGATGAAACCCGATATCGGGCCGCCGACAATGCCCGCCACCGGATTGCCCGCCATCAGAAAAGCGATCATCTTGCCGCGCCGGTGCGATGGAAACCAGTAGGTGAGATACAGCACCAGTCCCGGGAAAAAGCCCGCTTCGGCCACACCCAGAAAGAAACGCAATACGTAGAACATCGTGGGCGTGGTGACCCACGCGGTCGCGGCCGAGAGCACGGCCCACGTAAGCATGATCCGGGCGATCCAGCGGCGCGCGCCGAGCCGGTGCAGCAGCAAGTTGCTCGGGACCTCGAAGAAGAAATACCCGATGAAAAAGATACCGGCGCCGAAGCCGTACATCGCCTCACTGAAGTTCAGATCGCTGAGCATCTGGAGCTTGGCGAAGCCCACGTTGACCCGATCCAGATAGGCCACCACGTAGCAGACGAACAGCAAGGGCATGAAGCGCCAGGTCACTCGCGTGTAGATCGAGTTGCTTGCCGCGCTGTCAGGTATGTGTATTGCCGGGGTTTGGGTACTCAAGGGCTGTCTCCGCTAATTTTGTTCGACTAGCTACAGGGCGGCGGTTTTACTTATGGGTGTAAATGGCCGTTCGCCCTCGCGATGCGCTGCGCCACTGCGGACTCAACTCATGATGCCGATCTGCCACGGCACGAATTCGTGATCACCCAGCCCGAGCATTTCGCTTTTTGTGCGCTCGCCCGACGCGGCCGCAAGAATCGCGTCGAAGATTCTCTGGCCCGTGCTCTGGACCGACGCAATGCCATCCAGGATTCCGCCGCAGTTCAGATCCATGTCTTCAGTCAGACGGGTGTACATCGGCGTGTTGGTGGCGAGCTTCAGCGATGGCACGGGCTTGGCGCCGAACATCGAACCGCGCCCTGTGGTGAAGGCAATAAGATTTGCGCCGCCTGCAATCTGACCCGTCGCGGAGACGGGGTCGAAGCCGGGCGTGTCCATGAAAACGAGTCCAGGTTGCTTCACCCGCTCGGCGTATCGATACACTTCCATCAGCGGGCCGGTGCCGCCTTTCATCGATGATCCAATCGACTTTTCGAAGATGTTCGCCAGTCCGCCCACCTGATTGCCAGGGCTGACCTGGCCATTGATCTGAACGTCTCGACCGACCGAATACTCGTCTTTCCACCAGCGGATTCGCTCAACGAGCTTCTCGCCGACTTCGCGGCTGACCGCACGCCGCGTGAGCGTATGTTCCACGCCGTAGATCTCGGGTGTTTCGGAGAGGATGGCCGTGCCGCCATGACGGACCAGCAAGTCCATCGCCGCGCCAAGCGAAGGATTTGCGGTGATCGACGAAAAGCCGTCCGAGCCACCGCATTGCAGACCGATCTTCAGGTGGCTTGCGGAAACCGTCGTGCGCTTCACGCGATTGGCATCGGGTAACAGCGCCTTTACCGCAGCCACGCCGGCCTCGATGGTCCGGCGGGTGCCGCCGCTCTCCTGCATGATGAACGTGTGCAGCCGCGAACCAGCCTCCAGACCTTCCTGATCCATCAGTCCGGCCAGTTGATTGCGCTCGCATCCCAGCCCGACAATCAGCGCTGCGGCGAGATTGGGATGGCGCGCGTAACCCGCCATCGTTCGGCGCAGCAGCGCCATCGGCTCGCCGCTCATCTCCATACCGCAACCGATCGAATGCGTGAACGCAACCACGCCATCTACATTGGGGTAGTCGGCCAGCCGTTCGGGCGTGAACCATTCGGCGATCCTGTGTGCGACCGTGGCCGAACAATTGACTGTCGACAACACGCCGATGTAGTTGCGCGTGGCAACCTCGCCGTTATCGCGCACGATGCCCTGGAACGTGGCGCGCTCGGCTTCGGGCACCATCTCGACGGGCCGATAATCCGCGCCAAATGCGTAGTCGCGGTCGAACTCGCGGAACTCGACGTTATGGCTATGGACCATCGTGCCTGGCGCAATATCCGTCGCGGCGAAACCGATCACCACGTTGTATTTGCGAACCGGCTCGCCTTTTTTGATGGGCGTCGCCGCGATCTTATAGCCTGCGACCACCTGGCTGCGGCAAACAAAATCTTCGGCTGGAACCGGCGTACCGATCGCGACGTCGATGCGCGCAATCACCACATTGTCAGCGGGATGCAACCGGATCACTGGCCCGGTTGCGCTCTTGCTCGTCACCTCAGTCATCAGGCATTGCCCTTCTAAAAATTTTGCGCCGGGCGGTTAAAAAAGAGGGCGAGAGTAATCGCTTTCTTACATAACCACTACGGCCGATACGCCGCTGCTTGAAACTCAACAATTTCAAGCATCTTATGGCACTTCATTTCCAAATTCAAGAGAAAGCGCTTACTCAATTTCCTTTATACTACCGGTCGCGCCTCCGCATAGGCGGAAATGCCGGGCACCCGAACAGGAGACTGAGATGTGGCAACAAGCTGAGCGATACCCCGACCCCCGGGTGATTTCGCTAGACCCTTCCTTCGATAAATACCGCGTGGCCTTTTCGGCTGTCGAACGGCTGGCTACCGGCTACCGGTGGACCGAAGGTCCGGTATGGTTCGGCGATGGACGCTACCTGCTCTGGAGCGACATTCCGAACAACCAGATGCTGAAATGGGAGGAGGAAACGGGCGTGGTCAGCGTGTTCCGGAAACCTTCCAACTACGCGAACGGCAACACCCGCGACAGGCAGGGGCGACTCGTTACGTGCGAGCACGGCCGCCGCGTCACACGCACCGAGTACGACGGCAGCATCACCGTCCTTCTCGATTCCTTTGAAGGCAAGCCGCTCAACTCCCCCAACGATCTGGTGGTGAAATCGGACGGCTCGATCTGGTTCACTGATCCGCCGATGGGCATTTTCGGGCACTACGAAGGAATCAAGGCGGAGCAGGAACTCCCGCACTCCGTATATCGGATCGATGGCGTGACAGGCATTGCGTCCGTAGTCACGCGCGACTTGAAAGGGCCGAACGGCCTGTGCTTTTCACCCGATGAGAAGCTGCTCTACATCATCGAATCGCGCGGTGTTCCCAACCGGATGATTCACGTTTATGAAATGGACGCGGACGGTCGCGGCATCGGTAAAGGCCGGATGTTCTACGACGCGGGAGTCGGCACGATCGACGGAATGCGCGCGGACATCGACGGTAATTTGTGGTGCGGCTGGGGCATGGGCAATGACGAACTCGATGGCGTCATGGTCATTTCGCCACAAGGAAAGATGATTGGCCGGATCGCCCTGCCCGAGCGCTGCGCGAATTTGTGTTTTGGCGGACGCGCACGTAACCGGTTGTTCATGGCGTCGTCGCAGTCCATTTATGCAGTGCACGTCAACACGCAGGGCGCGCTGGGTGGATAACCCGGTCCGCCGCGAAACGTATCCCGGCCACCGGCATGCGCCGGTGGCGACACTTCACTTCGAAACACAGACTTGATAACCCTGACATGCAAAGCAAACCCGTATTGACCGTTGTAGAAGCTACGCGAATCCTCGAAGCCGCGCGCGCGGAAGCAGAGAAAAACCAGTGGGCAGTCACCATCGCGGTCGTGGATGACGGAGGCCATCTGCTGACTCTGCTCCGCCTCGACGGCTGTGCGCCGATAGGCGCTTACATCGCGACCGAAAAGGCCCGTACGTCAGCGCTCGGCCGACGTGAATCGAAGCAGTACGAAGACATGATCAACGGCGGCCGAACCGCGTTCCTGAGCGCACCGCTGGCCGGCACCCTGGAAGGCGGCGTCCCCGTCATGGTCGACGGGCACGTTGTGGGCGCAGTCGGCGTGTCGGGTGTCAAGCCGGATCAGGATTCGCAAGTGGCCCGAACCGCAGCAAACAGCCTCAACGGCTGATTGATTGATACTTGAAACTGTTGGAGCACATGATGGGTGAAATGATCGAGCGCAACGGGCTGCGTGTTGCGGCTGTTCTGAGCAAATTTGTAGACGACGAGGCGTTGAGCGGGACTGGCATCGACAGCGAAGCCTTCTGGAAAGGCTTCGCTGCCCTCGTCCACGACCTCGCCCCGAAGAACCGCGCGCTGCTCGCAGAACGCGATCGTCTGCAGACGGAGCTGGACCAGTGGCACCGCGCAAATCCGGGGCCGGTGCGCGATCTGAAGGCATACCGCGCATTTCTCGAGGGCATCGGCTATATCGTGCCGGCGAGCGCAGCCGTTAAGGCGACCACCGAGAACGTCGACACCGAAATCGCCGGGCAAGCCGGCCCGCAACTCGTCGTGCCGCTCTCGAACCAGCGCTACGCGCTCAACGCCGCGAATGCGCGCTGGGGCAGCCTGTACGACGCGCTTTACGGCACCGACGCGATCCCCGAAACCGACGGCGCGGAGCGCACCGCTTACTTCAACCCGGTCCGCGGTGAGCGCGTGATCGCGCGCGCCCGCGCATTCCTCGATGAAGCGGCGCCGCTCGCCAACGGCTCGCACGTCGACGCCATCGCGTACCGCGTGGAATGCGGCAAGCTCGCCGTCACGCTCAAGAACGGCTCGTCGGCATTGAAGGTTCCCGCACAGTTCATTGGCTATCAGGGTGACGCAGGCTCCCCTTCCGCCGTCCTGCTCAAGCATCACGGCCTGCACTTCGAGATCCAGATCGACGCAACGGACGCCATCGGCAAGACCGACGCGGCGCGCGTGAAAGACGTGCTGATGGAAGCGGCTGTCTCGACGATTATCGATTGTGAAGACTCGGTTGCCGCCGTCGATGCCGCCGACAAGATCCAGCTTTACCGCAACTGGACCGGCCTTGCGAAAGGCGATCTGACCGAGCAGGTCACGAAGAACGGCAAGACCTTCACGCGCCGCCTGAACGCCGATCGCACATACACCGCGCCCGATGGCTCGACCGTGAAACTGCATGGCCGCTCGTTGCTGTTCATCCGCAATGTCGGGCATTTGATGACGAATCCGGCGATCGTCGATCGCGACGGTCATGAGATTCCCGAAGGCATTCTGGATGCCGTGATGACATCGCTGGGCGCGATGCACGATCTGCAAAACAAACTCAATTCGCGGACCGGATCGATTTACATCGTCAAGCCGAAGATGCACGGCCCGGCCGAAGTCGCGTTCTCCAATGAGCTGTTCGGCCGCGTCGAAGATCTGCTGGGGCTGCCGCGCCATACCATCAAGATGGGCATCATGGACGAGGAGCGCCGCACGAGCGTCAACCTGCAGGCGTGCATTGCGGCGGCATCGGCGCGCGTGGCGTTCATCAATACGGGCTTCCTGGATCGCACCGGCGATGAGATGCACAGCGCAATGGAAGCCGGTCCGATGATGCGCAAGGGCGACATGAAGTCGTCGGCGTGGATCGCCGCTTACGAGCGTAATAACGTGCTGGCCGGCTTAAGCTCGGGATTGCGCGGACGCGCGCAGATCGGCAAGGGCATGTGGGCAATGCCCGACCTGATGCACGCAATGCTCGAACAGAAAATCGCGCATCCGAAAGCGGGCGCGAACACGGCTTGGGTGCCGTCGCCGACTGCCGCGACGCTGCACGCGCTGCACTACCATCAAGTTGACGTTCAGGCCGTGCAGCAAGAGTTGGAAAGGACCGGCTACGACAGCGTACGCGATGAACTGCTCGATGGCCTGCTGACGATTCCTGTCGTCGAAAAGGCGCAGTGGTCGGATGAGGAAATCCGCGAGGAAATCGAGAACAACGCGCAAGGGATTCTGGGTTACGTGGTTCGCTGGATCGATCAGGGCGTCGGATGTTCGAAGGTGCCGGATATTCACGATATCGGTCTGATGGAAGACCGCGCGACGCTGCGCATTTCGAGCCAGCACATTGCAAACTGGCTGCATCACGGGGTGGTGTCAGAAGCGCTGGTGAACGAAACGTTCAAGCGCATGGCGAAGGTGGTGGATGCGCAGAACGCCAACGACCCGCAGTACCAGCCCATGAGCGGTCACCTGGATACATCGCTCGCGTTCAAGGCGGCGAAGGCGCTGGTTTTTGAAGGACGGTCGCAGCCCAGCGGGTATACGGAGCCATTGCTGCACAAGTTCCGACTTGGCGCGAAGTGGTAGGCGCAAATCGCAGTCGAAACCGTGGGCCGCCGACCTAGGTGCTGCGAGGACGCGCCGTCGTACCACGCACAATCAGGTCGGTCGGCACGATGTACTGCGAACTGACGGGCCGTCCTTCGATCCGGGCGAGCAGATACTCGGCGCTGCGCGCGCCGATTTCATCGGCGGCAAGCCGCATGGTCGTCAGCGGCGGCGACGTGAAGCTGGAAAACTCGATGTCGTTGATGCCCGCGATCGACAGGTCGCCCGGCACGTCGATACCCGACTCGCGCGCCTCGGCCAGCGCGCCGATTGCAAGCAGATCGGTGCCGCAGATTACGGCCGTTGGACGCTCGGGACCGTTCATCAGCGCCTTCATCGCCATCTGGCCTTCAATGATCCTATGTGGCATCTCGATCAGATGCTCGTGGCGCAACTGCAGCCCGCGCGACTGCAGCGCCGCGCGCACGCCGATGATGCGATCAGCCGCGCGATCGCTGTGCTGCGTCATCTGGGTAATCATGCCGAAGCGCACGTGCCCGAGTTCGAGCAGATACTCGGCGAGGCGCCGGCCCACTGCGACATTGTCGAACCCGACATAGGGGTGATCGTGATCGACGGTCCAGCCGTTGACGAGCGGAATCTGCTCCTTTTCGATCAGTTCATAAAGCGCGGGCGAGTGGTTACGGCCCACAAGCATCAGACCGGCAATGCCGTCCGCGATAAGCGCGCGCACCTGCTTCAGTTCGTCCTCCTGGTCGTAGTACGAACAGCCAAGCAGCAACGTATAGCCGGCTTCTCCGATGCGCTTTTGCAGCGCAAACACACCAATCGCGAAGTTCTGGTTTTCCAGCGACGGAATCACCGCGCCGATCGTCTTCGAGCGCTGCGACGCCAGCGCGCGTGCCGCCGCGTGCGGCGTGTAGCCGAGGGTCTGCGCGATCTCACGCACGCGGTTCTGCAGTTCGGCCGCTACCGTCGCGTTGCCGTTCAACACGCGCGAAACGGTCGCAGTCGATACGCCCGCTGCGCGTGCCACGTCCATCACGGAAATTGCATTCGATTTGCGACGCGGCGCTCTTTTCTTTGTTTCTGTGGTCAACTTGCACCCTGCCCGATGTCGAGGCGCACCATCGCGCCTTCCCTGTGCCGCATACTATAACGCGGAGCATCGGGAAATGGCGGCCGCCGGGTGCGCACCTGCTCCTGGTCGATCCTCTCCGTGTTTCCGTCGAACGACACGAGACACCCGCAGCCACCGTGAAAGAGCGCTTCGCGCAGATCTTCTGTCTGCCCTGTCGCCATAGTCTGCGCGACATATCGTTCGGCGTCGTTCTCCGGCACGTAGCCGAGCCAATGCGCGTTCGCACTGTTCGCTGGAAAGCATGAACGACCTTGCAGCGAACTACGGCGCGATCGTGCGACTTTTCCTTCAACGCGTTTCTCACCCCCGCTCAGTCTGGCGACAATCGCGTCTCAGGCCTCCATCAGTGATCCGCCCACGCTGCCGCCCGCCGCGCCGGCGTTCCGCTGCCGAGCGCCTCGATCAGATAATCGACGAACGACGCGATCCGCGATGAGATCGCCGTATTCCGGTAATAGACGGCATGAATCGGCTGCCGCACGTCCTGCGTGTGACGCGTAAGGATCTGCATGAGCCGCCCCGCTTCACGGTCCTGCGTGGTCATGAAATCCGACAGGCAGACGATCCCGTTGCCTTCGAGCGCGAGTTGCCTCAGCGTCTCGCCGCTCGACGACCAGACCGTGGGCTCGATATGGTACGGTTCACCATCGGCACCGAGCAGCGGCCAGACATTCAGCGATTCCGGCTGGTTGAAGCCGAGCAGTGCGTGCTTGCCGAGATCTTCGATCTTGCGCGGCTGGCCGTTCACCTCGAGATAGTTCGGACTCGCGAGAATGCGCAGCCTGCTGTTGCCGACGAGCCGGCTATGCAGCGTCGAATCCTTCAGCCGTCCGATCCGGATCGCGACGTCGGTGCGCCGCTCGAGCAGATCGATCACGCCCTCGTTGCTGTTGAGTTCCAGCTCCACCTCAGGATAACGCTCGCGGTATCCCTGCACGAGCGGGACAATCACATGCAGCATGAACGGCGACGCCGCGTCGACCCGCAACCGCCCCGACGGTTTCTCGCGCCGCGCCACCATCTGTTCCTCGGCACTTTCCACCGACTCGATGATCGCCCGTGCGTCCTGCAGGAACGCCCGCCCCTCCTCGGTCAATTCGAGCCGGCGCGTGGTCCGGCGCAGCAGCGTCGTCTTCAGCTTCTCCTCGAGCCGGCCGAGTGTACGGCTCGCGGCCGACACAGTCAGGTCAAGCTGCTGCGCGGCGGCCGTGATCGACCCAGTGTCGACCACGGCCGCGAAGGTTTGCAATTCGTCCAGTGTGATTTTCATTGTTGATTTCAAATCAAAACAATTTCGTTTATAACCTGGTTTTTCCGCAAAAGTAAAGAGCGCACACTGCGCCGACCGCTCGCTCGATGGCACCCTGATCAGTTTCCTGTTGCTGCTGATCGCCGCGGCAAGCGTCGCGTTCGTCGTGCTGCAGGTCGCCCGTCAGCGCCGCATGCAGGTAGACGCAAACGCATAGCACAGGCTACCGGAACGCATTCCAATATTTGATTTGAAATCAAATATGTTTGACGGATACAACCGTTTTTCGCATGGATGAAAACCGGCAGAATCCCATCATCGATTGAGCAGTTCGCATCCAACAATTGGAGTACATCATGAGCACGATTCCCGCATTTGGCGTTGGGACATTGCGCCTGCAAGGTCAGGTCGTCATCGATTCGGTCCGCAACGGCCTTGAACTCGGCTACCGCGCGATCGACACCGCGCAGATCGCGGCGCTCGAGCGCAATGGCCGCGAAGTCAATCCGGACGGCCTCGCGCCGACCTGGGATTGAGATTTTTACGATCGTTCAAGGCTACCCATGCGAATCACTATTCCATCCCGTATCGGATTCGGCACTGCGCCGCTTGGTAACATGTACCGCGCGATTCCCGACGACGAAGCGCTCGCCACCGTCGACGCGGCGTGGCAAAGCGGTATCCGTTACTTCGACGCCGCGCCGCTCTACGGCGCGGGTCTTGCTGAACTGAGGCTCGGCGAAGCGCTCGCGGCCCACCCAAGAGACCAATATGTGCTCGGCACAAAGGTTGGCCGCCTCATTCTCGACGAACACGAATCAACCGCAGAGCGCGATCTAGGTGAGAAAGGCGGATTGTTCGAGTATGGACTCCCTAACAAGATCGTCTACGACTACACGGAAGAAGGTACTTTGCGTTCGATCGAAGCAAGCCTGAAGCGGCTGCGCACCGACCGGCTCGATTACGTGTGGATTCACGATCCCGCTGTCGATTTTCATGGCGACAACTGGCGCGCGGTATTCGAGGAAGCGATGTCCGGCGCCGCAAAAGCGCTGACACGCCTCCGTGACGAAGGCGTCATCAAAGGATGGGGGCTCGGTGTGAATCGAGTGGAGCCGTGTGAACTCGCATTGGAGCGCGCCGATCCGGACGGTTTCCTGATCGCGGGCAGATATACGCTACTGGACCATGAAGCGGCGCTGCGCAAGCTATTACCCGCCTGCGAGACACGCAACCTCGGCATCGTCGTCGGCGGCCCGTACAATTCCGGCTTGCTGGCGGGTGGCACTCACTTCGAATATCAGTTGGCGCCACAAGCGATGATCGATCGTGTAGCGCGCATTAAAGAGGTATGCGCCCGATTCGGTGTGGACATTCGCGCGGCAGCGTTGCAGTTCTCACTTGCCCATCCGGCCGTTGCCGGCATCATCCCTGGCGCAAGCCTTCCGTCGCGAATCGTCGAAAATCACGCGCTGATAGCAGCCCCCATTCCCGCAGCATTTTGGGAGCAGTTGAAGTCCGCGCAATTGATTGCCGCGCATGCGCCGACGCCTGATGAAGTTACCCCCGTTCTCTGATCATACGAATGAAGAACGGTCGCTACGGTGCGGCCGTTCCGTTCGCAGCCAGCCTGACATCTCTGCCGTTCGTCCGAGCAGCCGCCCTGACTGGCAGCCATAGCGGGGGCACCGCACCACGATTTTATGAAATCCTGGCAGAGCCTGCAGAAGCCACAATCTCAACTCCGGCTACGCCTTCGTCTGAAAAGCATGGCAGCACGTGCTGCAACCGCGTGGGCGCAACGCAGTGGCCAGCCCCAGCTCGTACTTCATCGGGTGGACAGAAAGCTGAACATCCCTGCTCCTTCTCGTGATTACAAGCTCTTCGTTCCGTGCGCTGCCGGATGGCACCCGGTCATGATCTACCCCGCATGAACTCCCACACCAGCCGGGAACGGCATGCAAACCTGCCGGCAAACTCCGGACCGTTATCAACGGTGATAGAAGCAGGCAATCCACGAATCTCACTCAAGCGCTGCAATAGGCGAGACACCTGAAATCACGGTCGAGCTTTTTGCAAAATAGAGTCTACTGGGCGCAAGTACGCAGCAGAAAACATTTTGCTTACCTCTGTCCCTGAAGAGCGTTCAAACCCCTCGATTGGCGCATCGTCGATCTGCACGCGCTAGAACGTATAGGCGACGTTCAGGAAGACGTTAAGCGGATTGAGCCGGAGCGTGGATTTGGAAACGATCTGCGTTCCCGTTGCGGTCTGCCCGTATAACGTAAGGTGGGTTTTCACCGGAACATAGCCAAGAGAGGTTCCGACCGACCAGTGTTTTGTAATCGCGTAATTTGCCCCGACCTCGAATACAGGATTCCACGATGAACTGAGTGTCGCACGTGCCGAGCCGCCTGGACCAAGGCTATCAGTGACAAACTGGCTATTGGTTGTCCGAACCTGGGTGAACCACGTATAGTTCACGCCGAGCCCTATGAACGGACGGAATTTCGATTCGGCTGAAAACAGGTGGTATCGAAGTTCGATGGCGGGCGGCATGGGCCTTGTTGTGCCGAGCTTGCCATACTTCTGCAGCGTCCCGTCGCCAATCAGATTCACCTTCATTGGTAGTCCAAAAAGCATGGCGACACCCATGTTGTCCGTGACGTAGTACTCAGTGGTAATTCCCACCGTATCGGTTGAGCTCGCATGCGCTCCGCTACCAGATAGCTGCTGATTCACTGCTACCCCGCCAATGCTTTCCACGGTTAATGGCGTTGCGTCACCCTGCGGCGCAATGTGAAGCCATCCCGTCGACAGCGTTATGCTTCCGGCCGACTGCGCATCGGCATTGTCGATAAGCCCAGCCGAGCAGATGCAAGCCGCCATACCGACCGAACTGATCGCGCGTTTGTAATTCCTCATGCCTCTTCTCCTGTCTCTTTGTCTGGAAATTTTTGTGAATCAGCGTATTTCTGTTCGAACTGCTAAATTGATTGTTGTCCGCCTTTCGCATAGCTACACCCCCGCCTACTCCCATCGCCCTGCACTCTAGTAAGAGTGCATTGCCAGGCGTTCCGTCTCGGGCGGGAACACGCACCACGTACCGTCGCGGTGCCGGAAGAAAAAGAATCCAAGCGGGCCTGTCGGTAGTAGTAGCTCAATACGCACGCACGGTTTCTGATTCGAGCGCGCGCGGCTGAATCGGATAACCCGAACCGGCGTCGAGGAAGTCGGCCCGAGCCACTTTTCAACCTGCGAACGCAAAGACCTTTCCGATGCAATACTCATCCTCTTTCCCTTCCAAACGAATAGGTATACTAAATTTAATACACTGACAGACATTTCAACGTGGCATCGCGCCGGGTACTTCCGATCAACCTCTAATCCGGTCGCACGACCGAACACGTCCCTTTGAGGTCGTGGCTCGTGTCACGTTGGCCTGCCCTACGCATCTGTTGCTGTCGGGTCCGTCCCCGTCGGTTGCTCCGCCCGTGCTGGCCTCGCGGCGGCCGAGATCGAAAATGCGAACGGAAAGCGTCCGAGCGCGGAAGTCGCCAATGCTTCGAACGCGGGGTCGCCAAGTTCGACGTGAAGTGAAATTCCACGCGAGATGTCATCAATGAGGCTAACGATTGCATCCTCGACGCCAGCCTCTACGAGGGCCGACTCCAGGGCGTCTGCCGTTTCGCGCCGTTTTAGCGCAGGCTTGAAGATCTTGCCGACGCCCGTCAGCGGCATCGCATCCACGATCCGTATCCCCTTTGGCAACGCGGCGCGTTCGTTGATCTCGTGACGCAGAAACTCGGCCAATTCCGCTTCCGTTGCCGTTGTGCCCGGCTTTAGCTGGACATAGGCAACCGGCAACTCGCCCGCGTGCATATCGGGACGGCCTACGGCTGCCGCGATCTGGACTGCGGGATGGCGATGCAGTGGTTCTTCGATTGCCGCAGGGTCGATGTTGTGTCCGCCCCGGATAATCAGCTCCTTCTGCCGGCCGGTGAGCCAGAAGTAACCGTCGGGGTCGCACCGTCCGAGATCTCCGGTATTGAGCCAGCGGCCGCCGTCACCACTTTCCATCCAGATGCCACTATTCTGCTCCGGCCGGGTATAGCCAACGAACACGTTTGGCCCGGAGATAACCAGCTGGCCGACCTCATCCGCAACGCAATCTCGTACATACCGGCCGGTTTCATCGACCACCACTGCTTTCATTGCCTGACCGGGCAGACGAAGACCAATCGAACCGACCCTGCGCTCGCCAAGCGGAGGGTTCACGCTGCTAACGCAGGTACCTTCCGTGAGGCCGTAGCCCTCAAGGATTCTTATTCCTGTACGATCCTGGAAAGTGCGAAGTAATTCCACCGGCATGGGGGCGGCGCCACACAGTCCATACTCGAGCGAGCTGATATCGTGCTCGCCAACTGGAACGTCCAGCAGCGATCCGTAGAGTGTCGGGACAGCGCTGAAGAAGTTGATGCGGTAATGCTCGACAATTTCCCAGAAACGCTTTACAACGCCTTCGCCCCGATAGCCTTGCGGTGTGCCGAGCACGACGTGGGCACCACGCGAGAACGCCAGCAGACCTGTCACCATCACGGCGTTCACGTGGAAAAGCGGCAGTCCGCAAAAAATCGCTTTTCCCGGACCAATGCTTTCGCCGAAGAATTGACCCGCGTTCCACGCATTGGCCACTTCGTTGCCGTGCCGTCGAACCGCAATCTTCGGCAGCCCGGTGGTACCGCCCGTGCAAAAGAACGACGACACATCATCCATGCTCAGTCGACGCGTGCTGCTGAGCGCCACCCCGGACTCCCCCGCGATGGCGGTGCTGAAATCGTGGATGCCGACATGCGCAGGAACGGCACCGTGAACGCCGCCAGGCCCATGCAGTTTCGAAGACTCGCCACGTTGAAGCATCCGGGCCGCAAATCCCTTTTCACCCGGCATGCGGTCGGCCGGATTCACGAGCACCAGATGCTGAAGGGAAGGCACCTTGCGCAACACCGCTTGCACCTTTTGCCAGAGGTCAGTTCCGGGCAACGGTGCCAGGGTCACGAGCACGCTCGCACCTGAGGCGTTCAGCAGTTCGCCGATGGCTTCGCCCTCAAGCAGCGGATTGATCGCGCAGACAATCCCGGCGGCTTCCCCGCCCCAGATCACCAAGTGCGTTTCAGGGAGGTTGGGCAGAACGTATGCGACAACCGAGTCGCGGTGTACTCCAAGGCGCGCAAACATGTTTGCGGTTCGCGTGACATCGCGCACGAGTTCACCATACGTCCAGCACTCAGCGTTCCGGTGGTCGTCGGCCGTTGCAAAGAACGAAAGTGCGGGTGCCACTGGATTGATGGCGGCGCCCCGGCAGATCATCTCGTAGGTACTCGACGGAAGATCCGCCAGTTGCCCCTGCGTTTCAATGGCAAGGACATCGTGTACGTTTGCGACGCCTTTCATGCCGCCTGTTCCATAACGACGTTGTGCTGTACGCCCAGATCGATCGAGCGGTCATGGCTGGCGATATGCGCCTCCACGACGTCACCCACGCGCAGATACTGAGGCCTTTCCTCCTGCATCTTCAGGAAAAGCCGCCACTTTTCCGCCTCAGGCAGTTGCGCCGCGGCGCGCTGCTTTTCGGGTGACGGAATGATCAGCGCACAACCGGAGGGCGTGCCGGTCGCGAGCAGGTCCCCGGCGCGCAGGTCGTGTAGGGCGGAAAGCTCCGTCAAGGTCTCCGCCGGGCCGTAGACGAGGCCCGCCGTGGAATCATTCTGGCGGACAGTTCCGTTTACCGTCAGCGTCAGCGCGAGCTCCTTCAGCTTTGGAATATCCTGTTTCTCCAGGAGGCAAAGGTAAGGGCCGACAGGGCCAAAAGTGCGATAGCTCTTGCCCTTGTAGAACTGCATCTGTGGAATCTGGATATCGCGCGCGGAATAGTCGTTGACGATCACGGCGCCCGCGATGTAGTCATGCAGGTTCCCGTCGGTGACAGTTTCGCGCGACGTAATGTCGCGTTTGAGGACAAGACCGAGTTCGATCTCGTAGTCGAGGAACTGCACCTCGTTTGGCTTAACCACGGGCGAGTCGGCCGGAACGATGCAGCTTGTTGCCTTCGTGAAGATCATATTGAATTTCTTCACATCCGGGTCCATGCCGGACTCGATCATATGCTGGCGATAATTCGCGCCCTGGCAAATGAACTGCTGATTGGCGGTCACGGGCGACAACCATTGCACTTCCGATTCGGAAATCGTCGGACCGCTCAGCACGAACAGCCGTTCGACCGGATTGGCCTCGATAAACTCGGCGGTCGTCTTGAACTCGCCGGGAATCGGCGTGATAGTGCCATTAGCGACCACACCCCACTGGGCGCGGCCATGGTGCAGGTAATGCAGAACGTGAAGTGCCATTTATCGATCTCCGGATTCTATGGAAGGGGTTGGTTCAAGCGAAAAGCTTTGCCAGCATCCGCAGCTTGCTCAAAGTCAGGTCGGGGCTGCGGCGCAGGTTCCTGAAGAGCGCCACGATGCTCGAAAGCGTGAATCTGGGTTTTGTGAAACTGCGCGGCATTGTCGGTCCCCATTGCGCCATCGCCTCACGGCTCACGACATGAACACCGGTCGGCGCATCGGCCGTAAAGAGATCGCCGTCGCAATAGTGCTCATGCTTGTCGCCCCACGGGTCCTGCCAGTAGTCGAAGATCTGGCTGCCCAGGATATGACGGCCAATTCCCCAAGCGTGCGTCCAGCCCTTCTCGCGCAGGACGCGCTGGCCCATGCCGACCGCGTCGGCATCCACGACTTCGTAGGCACTATGGCTGTAGATGGGCACGAAGCCTTGTGCAAGCGCGAGCGTATGGTGATCGGCCGGCTTGTCGCCGAGATCGAGCCGCATGAACGCGACGACCGGCGAGCCATCGGGAAGTACCTGCACATCGCTCGGGATGAATCCAAAATGCCGCGTATACCATGCGCAGGTTTCCTGGTAGTCGGCGAGTTCGAGCACGACATGTCCGAGCCGGATAACTTCGGGCGCGCACTCGGGCGGTCGCTGCGTCCCGTTAATTCGGACGGCCGCATCCACGGAGTTGAACGGCAATGGCGGCCGATGGGATAGCGTCGAAGCTGGCGCCTGGCCCCATATTGCATCGACGCGAAAGCCAGAAGGATCTGTCAGTCGTACTGTATAGCCGCCGCCTGGCAACTGCGACCGTTCGACCTCAGAGGCGCCGGGCACTTTTGCAAGCGCATCAAGATCGGCCATGTTGTCGACCTGTAGCCCGAAGCCGACGAACATGGATTTCGGCGCCTTTCGGACGACGTAGCAGAAATGCGAAGCACCCGTTCCCCGCAGCAGGACGAGCGCATCAGTGCGCGATACCGTTCGGAGCCCGAAGTCATTGAGAAATTGCTCGGCTTTCTCGAGATCTGGCCGGTCGAATATCAGATAGGCCAATGCCGACGCTTTCGTCGTGGGATCGGGGTGACGGGACGGCTGTACAGTAGTCAGTTTCATGGCAGAACGGAAATCAAACGGTTCGGATAGCGTGTTCGGCTTCCATAGCCGGCGCGCCGACGGGGTTCGTCAGCAAGGCAAGACTCTCGCGCACGATGCGGTTCACGTCGGTGGCCGCACCGTCGTGGACGATCGTCTTGTCGGGCCGGACTACGGCAACCCACCCGACGGGCACCAGCCCCGGAAGAAATACGCCTTCAAGGTCTTCCCAACTGTCGAGCGCGGCAAGATGCAGCCGTTGCCCCCGATGGGCAATCTGGACAACGCGCCCCCCGGCACGCGCAAACGCTGCGGCCGTCGCGTGCTCTAGCACAGCCGCCGCATCCACGCCAAACCCGATCAGCGTGAGACCCTGCCCGAGCACGTCGTCGCTCAGACACGTGGTGCCATCGGAACCTCTCACCCAGCCTTGCGCGATGACTGCGCCACGAACAAGCCTCGTCGACGAGCGGCCCTTGGCGAACAGTCCACTGCGAAATGCGTTCTTCGGCTTGATCTGCAGTTCCTCAAATTGCGCGCGCAGGCGCGGCACGAGTCCCGCAAGTCGCATCAACCCATGAGTCAACAGCGCAACCGCGCCACTTCGCGGCATGACGAGCCTACTCATGAATTTTGCAAGGTTGATCATTGCCTTTGCATGCGGGCGCCGCTCCTCGTCATAGGTATCGAGAATCCTTGGGTCGGCACGTCCGTGTACCACCCATGCCAATTTCCAGCAAAGATTGGCGGCGTCCCGAAGGCCTGCTACCAGCCCCTGCCCGACGAATGGAGGCGTGATATGGGCCGCGTCGCCCGCGAGGAACACCCGCCCCTTGCTGAATGCGTCAACGGTGCGCGCATGGAAGCGATACACGGCCTTGCGCTCGATGATCATCTCTTCGACGTTGCCCCATGGAGAGAGCAACTCCCGGATGCGTGTCTCGGATTCCATTTCCTCGCGTCGCTCGCCAGGCTGCAGCATGAATTCCCAGCGTTCACGGTGGCCAGGCGCGACCATATGCGGGATTGGCCGACGGTGATCGCAGATGAATTCGATGTGATCGATCGGACGCGGTACGTAGCGGGCATCGACGATCAACCAGTCCTCGGCGAACGTCTTACCTTTGAATTCCTGGCCAATGAGCTGCCTCACCAGCGAACTCGCCCCGTCCGCGCCGACCAGATAGCGGGCACGGACCTCATGAGTGCGCCCGTCCCCGAGGTCCAGCGACGCGAGCACATGGTCCCGTTCCTCCGTGAAGCCCTTCAGTCCGACACCCAGCGCAATATGCGCACAGTCATATGTCTCGAGCCGGGCGCGCAGGCACCGCTCGAGATCCGGCTGGTAGAACGTGACGAGCTTCGGATGGCCATCCAGGCTGCCCAGCGAATTCACGCTGCCGAACAGGCCCAACATGGGCGACCTCATGCGGACGTACGGTATGGCGATCGTCTCGAAATCGCGCTCGCCAACGCCCGCAAGCTGAAGGATGCGCAGCGCCTCGTTATCCAATGCGATTGCACGGGGCGCCATGAATACTTCACGCGACTTGTCTACAACCATCACGTTCACACCGTGCCGTGCCAGCAGATTGGCGGTCGCCGCACCGACCGGGCCACACCCGACTATCAGCACCTCTATTGCCTCGGGCAGGTCACGCGTCGGCGGCTGAACCGGGTCCTGCAGGCCGGACGGCCCGGTGGTGTTTATTGCTCCTGTCTCCACTGTCACTCCATCTGTCTATTTGTTTGTCGGGCGTCAACCATGCGCCTTATTGACATTAAAGTCATCGATGACAACTTTGTCAATAGAAACATTCCAATCTATACTTGGATATGAGCAAAGACTGGAACTCGTCATGGCGAACTCTTTAAACCGGCCCGCGCCCAAGCGCTCCACCCGTGCGGACCCCGTTTCTCCGGTCGCCGTTCCCGAGGAGCGCGAGCCGCGCGGAGCGCGCCGCAAGCGCGAGACACGCGCCCGCCTGCTCGACGCTGCCCTCCGGCTAATGGCGGAAAAGGGCATGGAGGGCGTGGCGATCAACGAAATCACTGAGGCCGCCGACACCGGCTATGGCTCGTTCTATAACCACTTCGAGTCGAAAGAAGCCATCTACGCGACGCTCGTCGGCAACGTATTCGAGGAATTCGCCGACATGCTCGATCGCCTCACCGGCGGCCTGTCCGACCCGGCCGAGGTAATTGCCGTCTCGGTGCGCCATACCCTGATGCGTGCGCGGCGCGATCCCGTTTGGGGACGCTTCCTGATACGTGAAGGGTTTTCAGCTCACATCCTGAGCCGTGGGCTGGGCCAGCGGCTGCTGCGGGATATCGGAAACGGCATCGCCGCCAAGCGCTTTGTGGTCGCTGACCCCTTCATCGGCTTTCTTTCGGTGGGCGGCACGGTGCTCGCGGCAATTGCGGCCGAGCTGAATTTCGTCGCGCCGGGCGCGCCGGCGGCAGACCTGCTCGACGAGCTCGGCTTCAGCGGAGAGCATTTCGCCGAGCGTACGGCAGCAACGCTTCTGCAAACACTCGGGCTCAAGCGCACAGAGGCAGAGAAGATTGCAATGCGCGCGTTGCCACTGGTCGAGGCGGAAGTCGACGCGCAATGAGGCGGTTGAAGTCAAGACGCGTTATGGACCGGGATCATCGACGCGACACGAAGAGACAAAGGCCCTCGCCGAATTACGGAAACAAGGTCATTCTCTTGACGTCACGTGCGGCTGATCGGCAGGCAATTCGCCCATCGCCTGGAAGAGTGCGGCGGTATCGCTCATGCGTTGACTCCCGGCGCGGGCGGCGCTAAGCCGTGCGTTGAGAAACCGCTGCTCGCTGGCGTGCTGTGCCGTTGACGGCAGGGAACCCAGGCGGGCGCGCGACGCCGTTTCGTCGAACGCAGCTTGGGCTGCCTGTGCCGCTCTTTCGGCAAATGCCAGCATCTGCGCGTCATTGTCCAGTGCGGCAAGCGAATCGGCGACATCCTGGAATGCCGACAGAACTGTCGACTTGTAGT
>NZ_JALQCK010000065.1:0-36528 GCF_030464835.1 Paraburkholderia sp. WS6 | reverse complement strand
CTTACTGAATCCCCGGCCACTTGCTCGCGAACTATGTACCGTTAAGGTATAAGACTCATGCAGCCGGGTTTATTTACAGAACCACTACCGCTCAGCTCGAAACGTACGCTACATAAGGCCCCGTGCCGCCACCCGTGGACGCCTTGCCCGAAATGCCGTAGTACACGTGCCGGCCGTAGAAGAACGGCATGCCGAAGTCGAACTGCCGCGACAAGTAGATACCGAGGTTATTGAACGCGTAATTCCCCGACGCGTTCAGCGTCGCTCCGTTTGCGATATTGAAGCCGAGTGAGACACTCGCCGGACTGGTTGCCTCCAGCGTCGACGTCCGCCCCACCGTCGTCGTCGGGATGTAGTATCCGGACGCGCTGTCAATCGGGATCGTCAAGTCGGGGAAGAACAACACCGTCGATCCGGAATCGAAGAACGTCTTCGTCAGCGTGGTGCCGCCGTAGCTCGACGCGAAGTCGCCGTTCCCGTTCGTCCTGATCAGCGTGGCGCTCGTGCCGTTCAACACGTTGTTGGCTTGCGTGTCGATACCGAACACCAGCGTACCTTGAGCCGTCGCGCTGCCGCTGTCGGAAATCTGGCCCATCTCCAGAATCACACCGTTGTTATCCTGCGCGAACTTTGTGACCGGATTGGTGATCTGTCCGGTTACGAGCACCGAGGTGGCCGTGCCGGCGTTGGTGTAGTAGAACGCCGACACCGCTGCGTTCTGGCATGCCATGCCGCAGTCATTCGGGCTCACGCCGATGCCGAGGATGCCGTTTGCGCCGATATCGGTCGTGGTGACCAGGGGGCGGCCAACCTGGCACTCGGTCGGCGCGGCCACGGTCAGTGCCGAATCGCCGATCACGTGGATGGCTACTTTCTGTGCAATCTCGCCCGAAAGCGCTACGTCCGCATAGTGGACGGAACCCCATGCGTAGCCGCTGCCGAACAACGCACATTCGGCGAGCGGCAGACCGCTCGGCTGGGCGAGTTCGGGTGCGAGCGCACTGAATGTGGCGGCCGGAATGGCTGAGCGAACCAGGCGCAATCCAAACGATGCGGTATCGACGATCACATTCGGGATCGTCGCGCAGTTCGCGGTGGCGTTAGTACTGTCGGTACAGATCGTGACGCTGACCATGGGCTGATTGTGAATGCCCGTTTGGCTGACCGTCACCGCTATCGTATTGCCGGGACCAACTGCAGTAGGCACCGCCGACGCATCCACCGCGAGGACGTTGGACGGAGAACCTGTTCCGCTCGACGTCGCCGGCGAACTTGCGCCGCCCGGTGCGTTTATCGATGTGTTGCTGTTGGTTCCACTGTTGCTACCCCCGCTACCGCCCCCACCGCAGCCAGCCAGACTCAGCCCGAGCGCCGCGGCAATGATCCATGCGATTTTGCGCACTTTTATTCTCTCGATTGATTTTTAACAGACTTACTTGATGTCGTTAGCGCTAACGCCTTGCGGCAACGCTTGCGGCAGATAGGCTCGACCCACGAAGGCGCCCATATGGCCGCCCGTTTCAACGACCAGAGCCGACTGACGCACGACGGCTGCGCCATAGCCGCCGCCTTGCGCTGCGTGCGCGTCGGTGAGTGCCTGCACGTAAGACGGGAAGTAAGTGGCGAGCAGCGTGTTGAGCGGCGGCATGGCGGGGCCTTCCCAGCTCAACGCAAACACGGTGTTGCCTGCCGCGATGTACTCGTTTACGACGGTGCCCGACGCAAGCGTGGTCTGACTCACGGTGTAAGTGGGCGAAGCCGCATTGGCGCTGGCAGCAAAGCGGGCCACCGCGCTGCCGCCCTGGCTGGCCGCCCCTGCGCTGGTACTGCTGGCGGTCACGGGGTAGGTCGGTGCGCCGCCTAACCCTGCATACGCCGGAGCGACCGTGGTGAACGAGGCCGCGGCCACCACGAGCATTCGAAATTGGCTGATTATCATTTTTTGGTTTTCGACGTTTTTCGGAAAATGCGCGCGAACGTTTCCTCGCGCCCACGCGATATAAATACTAGCGTGCTTCTCTTCGATTAAAACAGACGAATAGCGTGGCGATTCGGGTTCTATTTGAAATTGAAAGGTAAGCCGCGGGAAACTGATAATGCGCGCCGCGGCGAACTGGCGCGTCTGGGCGCGCCTCGATCTCAATCCAGCCCGGACGTTGAAATCCTGCCGAGCTTTTCGATCAACACCGCAACGAAGGTTTCCGTGACGGGCGGCAGGGTCCTGCCGCGCTTCTTGATGAGGGCGATAGGGCGGGTGAACGCGGGATCGTCGATGGGGCGGACTATCAGTTCAGGTTCCGCTCTGACCTCGCGGGCCGACGCCGGCAGGATGGTCACGCCGAGCCCCGCGCGCACCATCGCGACCGCGCTCATCATGTAGGTCGGCTCGCACGCGATCTCCGGCATGGCGTGCGCGTCGGCAAACGCGCTGTCAACCACCGCCCGCACGCTCGTACCCTGCGCGGTGAGCACGAGCGGGACACCGGCAAGGTCGGCCAGCGTGATGCGTTTGCGGCGCGCCAGCGCATGGCGCTTTGGAAACACCGCCACCAACCGGTCGATGCCCGCATGCAGCACCTCGAAGCTGGCGTCGCCCAGTTCGCCGCCGGTCAGGCCGATATCCACTTCTTCGTTGCGCACCAGCGCGTTGACCATGCTGGCGACCACGTCGCGCACATGAAAGCTCACGCGCGGCACGGTCTTCTTCAGGTCCTGCACGAGTTCCGGCAATACGCTCGCCGCGAAAGTGGGCAAGCACGCGATCCGCACCGTGCCGTTCGATCCCTCGCCGAGCGCACGCGCGTCGATCAGCACGTGCTCCATGTCGTGCAGGGATTTTTGCAAGAGCGGCAGCAGTTCGCGGCCGGTCGGCGTCAGTGCGACGTTGCGGCTGTTGCGATCGAACAGGCGCAGGCCGACCGTTTCCTCGAGGCGCCGTATTTGCACCGTCAAGGCCGGTTGAGAGAGATGCAGGCGCGTGGCCGCGCGCGTGAAACTGCCTGTTTGCGCCACGGCGATAAATGCGCGAATGTCCCGAAGGTTCAGATCCATGATGTTTTGTAATGGCTGCGATCAAATCATTTCAATTGATTTATCGCCGCCTCGAACTTACGCTGGATCACAGTAAAAAACAACATCGGAGACAAGGACATGCTGCCACTGCTGGGGCTAGCCACCATCGTCGTGCTACTCGGCGCGATTCTGTCGAAACGGATGTCGCCACTGGTGGCGCTCATCATCGTGCCGCTCGCCGCGTCGCTGATCGGCGGGTTCGGTTTTCAGACAAGCAAATTCGTGATCGACGGGCTCAAGAGCCTCGCGCCCGTCGTCGGCATGTTCGTGTTTGCGATTCTCTACTTCGGCACCATCACCGACGCCGGCACGCTCGATCCGATCATCGACCGCATTCTGCGCGCTGTCGGCACGCGGCCCACACGGATCGTGATGGGCACCACGTTGCTTGCGCTGCTGATTCACCTCGACGGTTCCGGCGCGGTGTGCTTTCTCGTCACGATTCCCGCGATGCTGCCGCTCTATGACCGCTTGAAGATGGACCGGCGCGTGCTGGCCGCGGCCGTTTCGATGGCCGCCGGCATCAATTTTCTGCCGTGGACGGGGCCGATGATCCGCGCGTCGGCCTCGCTGCATCTGCCGATTTCGGCGTTGTTCAACCCGCTGATCCCCGTGCAGTTGATCGGCTTGGTGTTCGTCTTCGGCGTGGCGTTCTGGCTTGGGCGGCGCGAGGAAAAGCGGCTCGGCCTCACCGCCGCCAACGGTTCCGCGCCGATGCCAAAACGCGAGTTGACGCCTGAAGAGCAAGCCTTGCGCCGGCCGAAAAACTTCTGGTTCAACATCGTCCTGACGCTCGTCGTACTCGGCACGATGGTCGTGATGGGCGAGAAGATTCCGCCGGCCATCATGTTCATGGTCGGACTATGCATCGCGTTGATGGTGAACTATCCGAACGTCGACATGCAGCGCAAGCGGATCGACGCTCACGCGCGCGCTGCGTTGATGATGGCCGGCATTCTGCTGGCGGCCGGCGTGTTCACCGGCGTGATGCAGGGCAGCGGCATGCTGAAGGCGATGGCACTGGCGGCAGTCGGCTTCGTGCCGCCCGCCATGGCGGGCCACATCCCCGTCGCGCTCGGGCTGGTGTCGATGCCGCTCAGCATGCTGTTCGATCCGGACTCGTTTTACTTCGGCGTGCTGCCGGTGATTGCCGAAGTGGCCGGCCAACTCGGCGTGCCCGCCGTGCATGTCGGCCAGGCCGCGCTGCTTGGCCAGATGACCACCGGCTTTCCGGTCAGCCCGCTGACGCCGGCGACTTTCCTCGTGGTCGGCCTGTGCGGTATCGATCTCGCCGACCATCAGAAATTCACGTTCCCCCTGCTGTTCGGCGCGTCGATCGTCATGACGATCGCCTGCGTCGTGCTGGGGATATTCTCGTTGTGAGCTTGACTGTTTGACTGAATGGAAGCGACCAGCATGATAGCGACTCCACATAGGCAGCCGGTCCGAATCGGCGCGGGCGCGGGGTATTCCGGCGACCGTATCGAACCCGCGGTCGAACTGGCGGAACACGGCGCGCTCGATTACCTCGTGTTCGAGTGCCTTGCCGAACGCACCATTGCGATCGCGCAGCAGGCGCGCAGCAAAGACCCTGAGCTGGGCTACGATCCGTTGCTCGAAACGCGCATGGCGGCCGTGCTTCCCGCAGCGATCCGTAACGGCGTGCGGATCATTTCGAACATGGGCGCGGCCAATCCGCTTGCTGCGGCGCGAAAGACTGCCGAGATAGCGCGCTCGCTCGGTCTTGGCGACGTGAAGATTGCCGCCGTCACGGGCGACGATGTACTCGACGTCGTGCGGCAGGGCAATTTCCGTTTCGAGGAGTCCGGGGAAAGCGTCGCTTCGTACCGTGATCGCCTCGTGTCCGCGAATGCCTATCTCGGCGCGGCGGCGATTGTCGAGGCGCTTGCGGCCGGCGGGCAAATCGTCCTGACCGGACGTGTCGCCGATCCGTCGCTGTTCGTCGCGCCACTGATCCACGAGTTCGGCTGGCAGATGGACGACTGGCAGACGCTTGGCCAGGCGACTGTGACCGGCCATCTGCTCGAATGCGCGGGACAAATCACCGGCGGGTATTTTGCCGATCCGGGTTTCAAGGACGTGCCCAATCTCGCGAGGCTCGGCTTTCCCATCGCCGAAGTCGCGCCGGACGGCACGGTGGTCATCACCAAGCTTCCGCAGGCCGGTGGCCGGGTAACCGAGGCAACCTGCAAAGAGCAACTGATGTATGAGATTCACGATCCGCAGCGTTATCTGCAACCGGACGTGGTCGCCGATTTCACGCAGGCGTGTGTCATGCAGGAAGCGCCGGATCGCATTCGCGTGAGCGGCGGGCGCGGTACGCCGCGTACCGATACGTTGAAGGTGTCGGTCGCTTACTTCGACGGCTATATCGGCGAAGGGCAGATTTCATACGGCGGTCCCGGCGCGCTGGCGCGTGCCCGGCTTGCACTCGATATCGTGCGGGAAAGGCTTGCCCTGACGGGCGTCGAAACGCGTGAATTACGCTTCGATCTGATCGGCGTGAACGCATTGCATGGCGACACGTTGGCTGCCGGTCACGCCGAGCCTTATGAAGTGCGAGTCCGGGTCGCGGGGCGCGCTGAATCGCTGGCGCAAGCAGTGAGGATCGGCAACGAGGTAGAGACGCTTTACACGAACGGCCCTGCGGGCGGTGGCGGCGTGACGAAGTCAGCGCGCGAAGTCGTCGCGGTGCAATCGGTATTGTTGCCGCGCGAGCATGTCAAGCCGGCATTCTCGCTGGTGGAGGCGTGACATGAAACTACGTGAGCTTGCTCATTCGCGGACCGGCGACAAGGGCAATACGCTGAATATCTCCGTCATCTGTTATGACGCGAAGCACTATGAGCATCTGCGTGCGGTGTTGACACCGGAACGGGTCAAGGCGCATCTGAACGACGTGGTGCGCGGCGAAGTCGTGCGTTATGAACTGCCTGGCATCGCCGCATTCAACTTCGTACTCGGCCATGCGCTCGGCGGAGGTGTGACGCGTTCGCTTGCGCTCGACGCGCACGGCAAATCGTTGAGTTCGGCGTTGATGGGGCTGGAGGTGGAAGCGCCGACTGCAGGTGGAAACGCTCCAGTTCTGTAGTTCGCTGGCATTGCCGCCGCTGCTGCATATCGCTAGCCTGACCTGAGGCCCTAAGTTCAAGCTTCGAGGGCCATGTCTCGTCCACGTGGGTGACAGTGGCGGTTTCCATGTTCGCGGCATCGTCTGTGTCGGCGAGCGCTGTCAGTTCGTTCGCCGAATCGCCGGGCATTCGGCTCAGCCACTCGCCCTGCTCAACTCGTGCGCGCGCCGAAGTCTTTCGCGGCTATTGCTCAGATGCATGCGCATCGCGGCGCGCGCATCATCCGCGTCCTGGCGTTCGATGGCCCGATAGATCATCTGATGCTCGCTGAGCACGTTGCGCAGGTGCTCGATATGGTCGAGCTCCGCGATCTCGGCGGTGCCGAGCCGCGTGCGCGGGCTCACCGCGCGGCCGAGTTGACTGAGCACGTCGAAGAAGTAGCGGTTGCCGCTCGCGCGCGCGATCTGCAGATGAAACTCGATGTCGTGCGCCAACGTATCGGTACTTCCCCGTTCGAGTTCGGACTCGAAGCGCTCCAGTGCGGCGCGAATCTGCTTGAGATTCTGCTCGGTGCGTCGCGCTGCCGCGAGCGCGGCCGAGGCTGCCTCGACGTCGATGCGAAATTCGATGATCGCCATCACGTCCAGCATGCTGGAGAGGTCGGCGGCAGGCAGTTGCATGGACTGTTCCGTGGCCGGCTCCAGAACGAACGTGCCGATGCCGTGACGCGTCTCGACCACTTTGGCCGCCTGCAGGCGCGAGATTGCCTCGCGAACCACGGAGCGGCTCACCGAAAGCTGCTTCATCATCGCGACTTCTGTCGGGATGCGGTCTCCGGGCCGCAGGCTGCCGCGGCGGATTTCATCGGAAAGGGTGGCCACCACCTTCTCAGTTAGGCTGCTCATCTCGGTTGCTTATGGACTAATCGGCTGGGAATTCACACTTTGCGAGTGCGAGTGACGTCGTGTGGCGTCTCGACATAGTCATCATAGCGTCAGTCCGAAAGGTGACGATTTGAATCTCGTGTTCCCGATGCGGGCGGCAAAGACTCGTTAACCGGACTTGGGCGGCACAGCTCGCAAGACTTTTGTCATGTCATCGGACGTCTTAATTTGATTCTACAGTTTCAACGACTGCGGTGGTGCTGTTGACGCCTGCATCCCGGTGTATATAGCTTACATAGCAGGGTAAACACCCCATTGGAATCGGTGAATGGAACGGGGTAGACTGTCGTCAGACAACGTATCACGCATTTTAGGACCGAATCACCCGGCCTGCTCGAATGTGCTGCGGTGCGTTCGATCAGGCCGCTGGAATGGCCGGAACTGGAGACAACCTTGACATCTGCTCTCACCGCCGCCGCTGACCCGCTTGAGTCCGCGGTCTCGAAGGTCAAGCGGCACGTGCTGCCGCTCTTTCTGATTATGTTCATCGCGAACTACATCGATCGCGTGAACATCGGCTTCGTCAATTCCCACATGCAGACGGACCTCGGCATCGGCGCTGCCGCCTACGGCCTCGGGAGCGGGTTGTTCTTCGTCGGCTACGCGCTGTTCGAAGTGCCGTCGAACGTATTGATGCAGAAGTACGGTGCGCGCGCCTGGCTGACCCGCATCATGGGCACCTGGGGGCTGGTCGCGGCCGCCATGGCGTTTGTGTGGAACGATACGTCCTTCTATGTGTTGCGATTCCTGCTCGGCATCGCCGAAGCCGGCTTCTTCCCGGGCGTGGTGTTTTACTTCACGCAATGGCTGCCGCAGAAAGAGCGGGGCAAGGCCGTGGCGGTTTTTCTCTCGGGCTCCGCGCTTGCGTCGGTGCTGTCCGGTCCGATCACAGGCAGTCTGTTGTCGATTCGCGGCCTTGGCCTGCACGGCTGGCAATGGATGTTTCTCATCGAGGGCGGCTTCTCGATCGTGCTGTGCGGTGTTAGCTGGCTGCTGCTGAAGTCGCGCATTCGCGATGCCTCCTGGCTGACGGCCGAGGAGCAGACCGTTCTCGAAAGCGCGATCGCCGCGGAGCAGGCCGAGCGCGAGGCGCACGGCGGCGCGCATTTGCCGGCCGTGAAGCTGCTGAAGGATCCGCAGATTCTGCTGTTCTGCTTCCTGTACTTTGCGATTCAATTGACCATTTACGCGGCCACCTTCTGGCTGCCGACGATCATCCGCAAGATGGGCGGACTCTCGGACTTCGAAGTCGGCATGTTCAATACCATCCCGTGGCTCATCGCCATGGTCGCGATGTACTGCTTCGCGGTGTTGTCCGCGAAATGGCGTTTCCAGCAGGCGTGGCTGGCGGTGGCGCTCGTCATTGCAGCGTGCGGGCTGTTCGCTTCGACGTCGGGTAATCCTGTGCTGTCGTTCGTGGCAATCTGCTTCTCAGCGATCGGTTTCAAGGCCGCGGCTTCGCTCTTCTGGCCGATCCCGCAGGGTTATCTGGACGCACGCGTTGCTGCTGCCGTCATCGCGCTGATCAATTCGGTCGGCAACCTCGGCGGGTTCTTCGCACCGGCTGCTTTTGGTTATCTGCAGCAGCACACCGGCTCGATTACCGGTGGTCTGTACGCCTTGGGCGTGGCTTCGCTGATCGCCGCGGCGGCCGGCTTCCTGACCCGCAATCGCCGTGTGAACCGCGACGCGTTGACGGAGCCGCTTCATAGCAAAGCGCATTGAATTGTCGATCGACCGCCGCCAGTCGGCTTACTCATTTACCTGGTCCCCAATCATGTCCACTAACTCATCCCAATCGAACGCCACGCCGATCGTGACCGAGCTGCGCGTCGTGCCCGTCGCCGGCCGTGACAGCATGCTGATGAATCTGAGCGGCGCGCATGGCCCGTTCTTCACGCGCAATATCGTCATTCTGCGCGATAGCGCCGGGCATACTGGAGTCGGCGAAGTGCCGGGCGGCGAGAGCATCCGCAAGACGATCGACGACGCGCGTCCGCTGGTTGTCGGCCAGTCGATCGGCAATCTTCAAGCGATCCTGAACAAGGCGCGTACGCAGTTCGCCGATCGCGACGCCGGCGGGCGCGGCCTGCAGACTTTCGATCTGCGCACCACCATTCACGCGGTGACCGCACTCGAAGCCGCGCTGCTCGATCTGCTCGGGCAGCATCTGGGCGTCCCTGTTGCGGCACTGCTCGGCGAAGGCCAGCAACGCGACGAAGTGGAAATGCTCGGTTATCTGTTCTATATCGGTGATCGCAAGAAAACCGATCTGCCCTATGACAGTGGTGCGGAAGGGCGCGACGACTGGGAGCGCGTTCGCACCGAAGAGGCCATGACCCCCGAGGCGGTGGTGCGGCTTGCCGAGGCAGCGCAAGCGCGCTATGGCTTCAACGATTTCAAGCTCAAGGGCGGCGTGCTGTCGGGCGACGCCGAAATCGAAGCGGTGACGGCGCTCGCAGAACGCTTCCCCAATGCCCGCGTCACGCTCGACCCGAATGGCGCATGGTCGCTCGCGGAAGCGGTGCGCCTGTGCCGCGATCAACACGACGTGCTGGCTTACGCGGAAGATCCATGCGGCGCGGAAAACGGCTACTCGGGCCGCGAGGTGATGGCCGAATTCCGCCGTGCGACCGGTTTGCCGACGGCGACCAACATGATCGCGACCGACTGGCGCCAGATGGGGCACGCGATCCAGTTGCAGTCCGTGGACATTCCGCTTGCCGATCCGCACTTCTGGACCATGCAGGGCTCAGTGCGCGTGGCGCAGATGTGCAACGAGTGGGGGCTGACCTGGGGCTCGCATTCGAACAATCACTTCGACATTTCGCTTGCGATGTTCACGCATGTCGCGGCTGCTGCGCCCGGCAAGATCACGGCGATCGACACGCACTGGATCTGGCAGGACGGTCAGCGCCTGACGCGCGAGCCGCTGCAGATCGTCGGCGGCAAGGTCATGGTGCCTCAGGCCGCCGGCCTCGGTGTCGAGCTGGATATGGACGAGATCGAGAAGGCGCACGCGCTGTATCTGCAGCATGGCCTCGGCGCACGCGACGACGGCGTGGCTATGCAGTACCTGATTCCGAACTGGAAGTTCGATAACAAGCGCCCGTGTCTGGTGCGCTGAGTTTCCTCATGATCTGAGCGGCGCTCCGTGCGGCCGCCCGCTTTTACCGACTATTCACGTTATGACCTCACCCCAAGAACTCAAAGCGATCGTTTCCGAAGGCCTGCTGTCCTTTCCGGTGACCGACTTCGACGAACAAGGCGATTTCCGCGCCGATACCTATGCTGCGCGCCTCGAATGGCTCGCGCCCTATGGCGCGACCGCGCTGTTTGCCGCCGGCGGCACGGGCGAATTTTTCTCGCTGGCCAAAAGCGATTACACGAACGTGATTCGCACGGCGACCGAGACCTGCCGGGGCAAGGTACCGATTCTTGCCGGCGCGGGTGGCCCGACGCGCGTGGCGATCGACTACGCGCAGGAAGCCGAACGTCTCAGCGCAAGCGGCGTGCTGTTGATGCCGCACTATCTGACCGAGGCATCGCAGGAAGGGATTGCCGCGCACGTCGAGCAGGTCTGCAAGGCGGTGAAGAACATCGGCGTGATCGTTTATAACCGCGCGAATTCGAAGCTGAATGCGGACATGCTCGAGCGTCTCGCGGACAGTTGCCCGAACCTGATCGGCTTCAAGGATGGTGTGGGTGAAATCGAGGCGATGGTGACGATTCGCCGTCGTCTCGGCGACCGTTTCTCGTATCTCGGCGGCCTGCCGACCGCGGAAATCTACGCCGCGGCTTATAAGGCGATGGGCGTGCCGGTGTATTCGTCGGCTGTGTTCAACTTCATTCCGAAGACGGCGATGGATTTCTATCGCGCGATTGCTGCAGATGATCACGCAACTGTCGGCAAGCTGATCGACGAATTTTTCCTGCCGTATCTGGCGATCCGCAACCGCCGTCAGGGCTATGCGGTGAGTATCGTGAAGGCCGGCGCGAAGCTGGTCGGCCACAGCGCCGGTCCGGTGCGGGCGCCGCTGACCGATCTGACCGAAGAAGAAATGGCGCAACTCGACGCGCTGATCAAGAAGCTCGGCGCGCAATAAGTGGCGCAATAAACGGCGCAGGTAGTGGCGGAGATTTCGCCGCCCTCAACTCCGGCGAAACACAACGTGCGAGATGCGCTGCACGAGCAATGCGGCCGCAAGTGCCGCCACTGCCGTCAGCCACACGCCAATATGAATCGACTGCACGAGTGCATCGCGTGCCGTGTCGATCAGCGCCAGCGTATTGAGTCCCGACGTCTTCGTATCCGCAATCAGTTTCAGGCGCACCGTTTCATCGATCAGGATGCGCAGATCGACGAAGCGCGGCCGCCATTGCGATGCGGCCGGCTCGCCGAGCACGCTCATCGTGCGCGTGACCACGTTGCGGTAGTGGTGCTGCACCACGGTTGCCACAATGCTGGTGCCGAGCATCCCACCCACCATCCGCGTGGACTGCAGCAGTGCCGTCGTGATGCCGAAGCGTTCACGCCCGGCAATCTCCTGGCCGAACACGTTCAGATTGTTCAGGATGAAACCCAGGCCGATGCCGACGGCCGCCATCGGCAATTCGATCCACACGTGCGGTGTCTCCGGATTGGCAAACGCCAATGCGATCGCTGCAAACAGCAGCAGCGCAAAACCGATCGACAGAATCCGCGTGGGCTTCTTCATGTGAATGACGATGCGCGTATTCAGCAGGCTGCCGAGTGCGATGCAGGCGGCAATCGGCGTTGCGAGCAGGCCGGCCTGTTGCGGCGACAGTCCGAAGCCGCCTTGCAACAGCAGCGGCGCGAAGAAGATCAGCGAGAACATCACGAAGCCGGACAGGAAGCCGAGGATGAACAGCGTGACGAGTTGCGCGTCCTTGAACAGGTCGAGCGGAATGATCGGATGCGTGGCGCGCTTCTCGCACACCAGCAACGCGATGGCGCCCACGATCACGAAAGCCGCCAGCGCCAGGTTGCCGGCCGTCAGACCGTCTTTCGGCACGGCTTCGATGAAAGCCTGCAGGCCGCCCAACACGATGGCGACCAGCGCCGCGCCAAGCCAGTCGATCTTGACCTCGCCCTCGTGCGGCCGCTGGAAGTTGGGCAGATGCGCCCAGATGAAATAGAGCGCCGCGGCGCCGACCGGCAGGTTGATCAGGAAGGTGGAGCGCCAGCCCCAGTGCTCGCTCATCCAGCCACCCAGCGACGGACCCGCCGCGGTGCCGATCCCGTACGCGGCCGCCATCACCACCTGCCAGCGCACCCGTGCGCGCGGATCGGGGAAAAGATCCGGGATCGACGCGAACGCCGTGCCTACCATCATTCCGCCGCCGACCCCTTGCAGACCACGCGCGATGACGAGGAACAGCATGTCGTTCGCCACGCCGCAGAGCACCGACGCCACCGTGAACGTGATGACCGCGGCGATCACGAAACGCTTGCGGCCGAAATAGTCGCCGAGACGGCCGAACACGGGGACCGTCACCACCGACGCCAGCAGGTACGCGCTGGCAATCCACGCGTAGTACTCGAAGCCATGTAGTTCGGCGACAATCGAGGGCAACGCGGTGCTGACGACGGTCTGGTCGAGTGCGACCAGCATGTTGACGAGGCCGATGCCGAGCATCGCGAGCAGGGCGTTTCGGAAAGGCAGGGCAGTCGCAGTCGGATTCACGGGGCTGGGAAAGAAGGGCTTGTCAGGGTAGGCGCTGCGCGGCAGGGCGCGGCCAGGGTCTTGACCACTATTGTGTCTTATAGTTGTCTGACCTCTCGCCCGGCGATTATACGGGTTTCCCCTTACATAAAACTATTCTCAACGGCAAGAAGTCGCCAGGAGGCCTTCAAGAACGACAGCACGGTGCCGACAATGCGTATGGAAGTTTTGCGAAGGAAAATCTTGCGCGCTCGCGGCACATCGGCGACGCATTGAAGCGGTAAAACATCCCGGAATATGTGATAAAAGTCAGGTCTTTAGAAAAAAGCCTGACTGGACATGCCGTCGGATTGTGATCACGGATAAGAACTTAACTGGGCGTCGTTCCGCTACGGAGGCGTTGTGATTCGAAACTGGCTTGGCGGGGTGTTGTTTGCAGTGTGTTTCGTCAGCAATGCGTTCGCAGGCGGGCCGGATTGTTCCCGGCCGTTTACGCTTGCATTGCACGACCATGGGCTGCTCTATTCGCTCGACACCGATACCGGTATCGACAAAGACTTCTCCGATGAGTTGAGCCGGCGTAGCGGTTGCCAGATCAAGGTCAGTCTGATGTCACGCGCACGTATCTGGAAACTGATCGAGTCGGGCGCACTCGACTTCAGTCTTTCTGGAATCGCGAATGACGAACGCAATCAATATGCTTCGTTTGCGTGGTACTTCAGTAATAAATACTATCTGCTCGTGCGCAAGGACGCCGGTATTCATAACGTCGCGGACTTCGAAAACAATAAACGCGCCCAGCTCGGCGTGATCCGCAGTTTCCGCTACAGCACCTCGGCCAACGAACTGGTCGACAGACTGACGTCGGAAAACCGGGTAAGCCTCGCGGGCGGGCTCGAACCGCTTTACCAGGCGCTTATTCTTCGACAGATTCAGGGCATGATTATCGAGCCCTTCGATTACCCCGCGCTGGACGAGAAAAAGATCCGCGACGTGACGACGATCGTTGAGTTCAACGATCCTTCGGTGCCGCACGGTCTGATCATGTCGAAGAAAGCACTGCCGGCCGCCGAGCGGGAGAAGTGGCGAGCGCTGGTAGATGAAATGCGTGCTGATGGAACGGTGCGCCGTATTTTCGAAAAGTACTTCAGGCCGGATCTGGCCGAGTCCATGGTCAACTTCAAGGCGTCGCCGTGATCCGGCTGCGCTCTGTCCTGCTGCCATTGCTGGTGTTATCCGCGTCGCTTGGTGTGACGTGGACAGTGTGGGATCACGAACGGCAGGCGACTCGCAAAGAGCTTCGCACCCAGTTTGATTACACCGTGAGTGACGTAGTAAGCCGCGTCGAACAGCGGATGGCGACCTACGAGCTGATGTTGCGAGGCGTGCAGAGCCTGTTTGCCGCGAACGGAATGATCGATCGCGACAGGTTCCGGCGCTATGTGAGCGCGCTCAATCTTGACGCGAACTTTTCCGGGGTCCACGCCGTGGGTGTGGTCGAATGGGTGCCCGCGGCGCGTAAGGCGGCCCACATAGCGGACATGCGCGAGAGCGGCGTTCCAGACTACACGATTTATCCCGACGGGCTGCGCGAGGACTATGCCCCGGTCGTTCAGCGCGAGCCCTTTGTTGGCCTTGCACGCAGCTCGCCCGGTTTTGACGCCTGGGGCGAGCCGGTGCGGCGCTCGGCGTTGGAGAAAGCCCGCGACTCTGGCCTCGCGGTTCTCTCGGGAAAGGTGCGCCTTTCGGTCGACATGGATGCGGACCCCCGGCCCGGCTTCATCCTGTATCTTCCGATCTACGCTTCCGGCAAAACGCAGGACAACGTCGCGCAGCGTCGGGCGAACATTGTCGGCTGGGTCTACGCATCGTTCCGTATGCACGATGTGATGGCCAGTCTCTACGGCGAACAGCCCCGTGGCGTCTCGTTGGCGATTTACGATGGCGTGGAGCCGTTGGAGGCAGCGCTGCTGCATCGCACTTCAGAAGCAAACAACCGGCATGCGCCCGCGCTCATCTCCGCAAACGAATATCTGGTTGTGGACGGACACGACTGGATGCTGTCGATGAGCGCCTCCGACGAGTTTCGATCCCGGTTAGGGCGTAATGCGGAGGTGCTAATTGCCGGAACCGGCACGGGGTTGAGTCTGCTGCTGGCGCTTCTGACCTGGCTCATGATGACAGGGCGGGAGCGTGCCATGCGCCTCGCTTCGGCGATGACGCGGGAGTTGCGCGAGAACGAAGAGAAATTTCGCGCCATTGCCGACTGCACGGTGAACCTGGAAATCTGGTGGGGACCGGACGGCACACCGCGCTGGATCAATCCCTCGGTTGAGTACTACACGGGCTACACGGTTGCCGAATGCATGGCAATGCCTGATTTCGCCCGCACGCTCATCCATCCGGAGGACATCCCGCGCGTTGCGCCGGAATTCAAAAAGGGGCTTCAGGGTTCGCGCGGCGACGATCTCGAGTTTCGTTGCGTGCGCAAGGATGGATCGCTCCTCTGGCTGTCGGTCTCCTGGGTGCCGATCAGCAATCAGAGGGGTGACTTCGTTGGTTTTCGGACCAGCGGCCGCGACATCACGGAGCGCAAGAAGTCGGAGGAGAAAATCCGGGAACTTGCCTTCTATGACACGCTGACGCGCCTGCCCAATCGCGCGCTTCTTCTGGATCGGCTGAGACAGTCAATGGTAACCAGCCGGCAGAACAGGGTTTGCGGCGCCCTCATGTTCATCGATCTTGACCACTTCAAAACGCTGAACGATACGCTTGGGCACGACAAGGGCGACCTGCTCCTGCGACAGGTCGCGTATCGCCTGTCGAGCAGCGTCAATGAGGGAGACACGGTTGCCCGGGTCGGTGGCGACGAGTTCGTTGTAGTGCTGGGCAATCTGAATCTGGACGAGGCCGAGGCGACCATGGAAACCGTGGCGGTGGGAGAAAAAATTCTCGCCGTGTTGGGGAACGCCTACGAGCTCAACGGTGTTCGGTTCCGAAGCACCGCCAGCATAGGGGTCACCGTATTCAATGGGGACCAGACGTCCACCGACGAGCTTTTCAAGCAGGCCGATCTCGCCATGTATAAATCGAAGGAGCGCGGCCGCAATGCCATGTGCTTCTTCGACCCCGCGATGCAGACGGCGGTGCTGAAGCGAGCCGAGCTGGAGGTGGGGCTGCGCAACGCCATCGAGGAGAACCGGTTTGTTCTTCACTATCAGGCGCAGGTCGTTGACGGCAATCACATAACCGGTGCGGAAGCGCTGGTGCGTTGGGAGCATCCTGAGCGCGGCCTGATACCGCCAGGCGAGTTTATCCCGCTCGCGGAGGAGTCTGGGCTGATTCTCGAGATGGGGCGAACGGTATTGGTGTCCGCATGCACCCAGTTGGCAGTATGGGCGACGCGGCCATCGATGGCGCATCTGTCGATGGCCGTGAATGTCAGCGCCCGGCAATTTCGCGAGCCCGACTTCGTAGACACTGTGCTTGACGTCATCAACCGGACTGGGGCGAGGGCGGACAGGTTGAAGCTCGAGCTGACCGAGAGTGTTCTCGTTGAGAACGTGCAGGACATTATCGAAAAGATGACCGCCCTTCGCGCTCGAGGCGTGACCTTTTCGCTGGATGACTTCGGGACGGGTTACTCGTCGCTGTCTTACCTGAAAAGATTGCCCTTGGACCAGTTAAAGATTGACCGGTCGTTCGTGCGCGACATCCTGGTCGACTCCAACGACGCTGACATCGCGAGAACGATCGTGGCGCTGGCCCGAAGTTTTAACCTGGGTGTCATCGCCGAGGGCGTCGAAACTGAAGCGCAACGAGATTTCCTGGCAGTCGCAGGATGCCACGCCTATCAAGGGTTTCTCTTTTGCAAGCCGCTGCCGATTCAGGGTTTCGAGCAGTTTGTGAACCTGTTCAGCTCCCGCAGCCGGAGGGAAGTTCGGTCGACGGGGAGTGACGGGAGAAACGTCGGTTCGGGTACGGTAAGCTGATCAATCGATCGGTATCGTTATGACGCCCCGATCCTGGCTAACGTAATGGCACGTTCGGGGCATGCAGTCACGCACAAGCCGCACGCCCGGCACGCATCGGCGTTTGGCGTGTACGCGACTTTCATTCCATGTACGCGCAGCTTGAATTTGTGCAGCGCGCCCAATTGCTGGTAGTCGGCCTTATCGATCCGGCGGATGTCGAAAACGTTCTCCGGACAGACTACCGCGCAATCGCCCTTGCCTTCGCACCGTTTCAGATTGACCACGGGAGCAATCACGCCGGCGGCCTGTTTGCATGCGGATGTGGATGTCGAAGCGGTGCTCATGCGCGATCCTCCGGGCGCTTGCCGTCAACGGACGACAGGTTCTTCTGAAAATTTTCGCGCTCCTCGGGCGTCATCCGTTCCCAGCGGCGCCAATGCCGGCGTCCGTGGCAACCGCCGCGTCCTCGAAATCCGCCAAACAGAATCCGGCTTAGAATCAGCAGGCCCATCGCGTGCGGAAAATCGATCGCACGGCCGCCGATGAATAGCGCCGGGATCACCCAATTCCATAGCGCCATCACCATCCATCCCAGCACGGCGATGCCCACCAGAACCAGCAGTGCCTTGCCGAAGCATCTCAGTTTGAAACTCATCTATCTGCTCCTTTAGATATCCAGTTCGTCATACACGGCTTGCAAGCGAACGCGCAGATGCAGGACCGCGTAACGCTTGCGTGCCAATAGCGTGTTCACGCCGACACCGCTCTCGGAGGCGAGCTCCTTGAAGCTGCGCCCCTCCAGTTCATGAGCGACGAACACATCGCGCTGATCCGCCGGCAATTCGTTGAGCGCGTCTTGCAGGGCTTCCAGCAGCACCGACCTTGCATAGAGGGCTTCCGGGCCGGCGTCCGTTGCCGGGAGGGCGAGATCCAGTCGATACTCGACGTCATCGGCGGCGTCGACCATGTCGGCCAGCGGTTGCTCCCGGCGCTTGCGAAAGCGGTCGATGATGCGGTTGCGCGCCACGCGGAACAGCCACGCGCTAACCTGTTCGATCGGCGCAGGGAGACGGTAGGCTTGCACGAACTCGTGAAAGACATCCTGCAAGATGTCTTCAGCGTCGCCCTGATCGTGCACGCGACGCCGGATGAAATTCCCGAGCTTCGTACGCTCACGCAACACAGTTGCAGTGATGTCGGTATCTCGTTCGATCATCGATTTCGGGGTGCGCGGCGGTTCCATACGTCTGTAGACGGTTCACGATCAGGAATATTGTGGGCGCCGCGAAAAATGGCGTTGCGCTAGAACCGCTCCACCCTGAACGGGCGCGTGTCCACGAGCGTCTCCTCGTGGGTCATCATCTCGGCGATCAGCCGGCCCGTAACCGGGCCTAGCGTCAGCCCGTGGTGCGCGTGGCCAAACGCGAACCACAAGTCTTTGTGATGCGTCGCGGGCCCGATGATCGGCATCATGTCGGGCGTACAGGGGCGTCGTCCCATCCAGGGTTCATCGTCGAGACGCTTGCCCAATGGAAACAGCGTACGCGCAATCGGCTCGACCGCAGCGAGCTGCGTGGGCGTTTTGGGCGCATCGCAGTGCGCGATCTCCGCTCCCGTGGTCAAGCGGATGCCTTTTGCCATGGGGGCCAGCACGTAACCCTTCTCGACGTCCAGAACCGGATGATTCAGACGGGCCCCTGCCTCGGGCGCGTAGTGCATGTGGTACCCGCGTTTGACGGCGAGCGGCAAGCGATAACCGAGCCGTGAACTGATGCGATCCGACCACGGCCCCAATGCGACGACCGCTGATGAAGCCGTGATCGTTCCCGCTTGCGTATCGACCGCCCAACCCTCGCGAAACGAGTCCGCATCGCCGATGAAAAACCGTCCGCCGAGCGCTTCGAAATATTTCGCGTAGGCGGTGACGAGCGCGTTGGGATCGCTCACGGAATCGGATGCCGAGTAGCGCAAGCCGCCCGTCAGCGCTTTGTTGAGATCGGGCTCCTTCTGTTGCAGGCGGCCCGCATCCAGCGATTCGAACTCGACGCCATATTCCCGATGCCACCGTTCAGCGACCCGGGTTTCCGCGTCCCATGCTTTTTCGGTGCGAAACACCTTGATCCAGCCGGTGGGGCGTAATAACGCGCTCGCGCCGGCCTCGGCCGCCAGCGCGCGATGCTCGTCCACGCAATGCTCGATCAGCGTCGCGTACGACTTCGCGATAGCGGCGTGTTTGGCCGGGTGAGAATTGCGCCAGTATTGCCAAAGAAATGGTGCGGTCTTGAGTATGGCGTCGGCATGGTAGCGAACGTCCGGCGACTGGTTGCGCGCGTACCGAAGCAGGGTGCCGAGGTCGCGTGGAAAGGCATAGGGATACACGCCTTCGCGCTGGATCAGCCCGGCGTTGCCGAACGACGTTTCGTTGCCGGGCTGCTTGCGGTCGACCAGGGCGACGCTGCGGCCGCGTTTCTGGAGATGCACGGCAACGCTCACGCCGACAATGCCTGCGCCGAGCACGACGGTATCGAATTTTATTGTGGTCATGAATTTACCTGTTGCCGGTTACGCCAGCTGCGCCGTTGCTGCGAATTCTACATGGCCGGACTCATTGAAAAGGACGGGCAGAGCGACGTGGGACGGAGGCATTTATGCCGCCCACTGCCGCCCGTTGATGCAGAGTGTGTCAGAGTAACGACTCTCACTCGTGGAGCGACCTCGCATGACTCGATTACCAATTGCCGACCGATGGTTCGAACTCAAACGCATCAGCGACGACATCACGCTGCTTTGGGAACCTCATGTCGTCCCGCTGATGCGTTGCAATATCTGGCATGTGCGTGGCCGTGACCGGGATCTGATGATCGACACGGGGATGGGCATCGCCAGTCTGCAGGATGCCGCTAAGCACCTGCTGCAGAAGGACGTCACCGCCGTTGCGACGCATACGCACTCGGATCATATCGGCGGACATCATGAGTTTGAACACACGCTGGTTCACGAGCTGGAGGCAGACAACCTGCGTGCGCCGCGCGAGCGCGGCACCCTTCTGGCATCGGTATTGGGCGACGCAGCCATTCGCCGGTATCGCGAAGCAGGCTATCCGTTCGACGGCGATCTGATCACGGCCCTTCCCAGCGCCGATTACTCGATGTCCGACTATTGCGTGCGGGCCGCAACGGTCACGGAGATCGTCAAGGAAGGGAACATCGTCGATCTCGGCAACCGGCATTTTGAGGTCCTGCATCTGCCTGGTCACTCACCGGGCAGCATTGGCCTATGGGAAGCGGCATCCGGCACGCTGTTCTCGGGCGATGCGATTTACGACGGCCCGCTGCTGGACGAGATAGGTGGCGCGGATATTCCGACCTATGTGCGCACCATGAAGCGGCTGCGCGAATTGCCCGTGCAAGTGGTTCACGCCGGGCACGACGGGAGCTTCGGGCGAGAACGACTGCTTGAGTTGGTCGACGCCTATCTGGCTAAACGCACTTAACACTGGCCGGCTCGACAAACTGGCGCGTGACCTGCCGGACTTCGCGCGCCAGCAAACGGTTGGCGCACGGTCCAACTCGATAGCCCGTCTTACGCGTCTTTCAGCCAGGGCATTTCCACGGGTGACACCACCAGATGCCGGGACTCCCGTTTCAGTTCGAAGATGAACCCGACCAGGATCATGGAGTCGGCATACGGGATCGGGAATACGTGAGGATTTTCCGCGGTGCGCAGCGGGTGGGCGGGCGTGTTCGCCGTCGTCGCGGCGTTCTCGCGGACGCTTTCCAGTTCGTCGACCATTGCCTGACCACTTACTTTCAGGACGCGGCTACGCAGGTCGCTGAACGGTTCGATGCGCGCCCCGTCTTCGTTGTATTCGGGCACTTCATAGATGAACCAGGACATGTGCGTCTCCAAGGAAAAAGGCAAGTATTCTAGCAGTGGGCGTAACGCATCCCCGTTTTCCTCACTCTGGAAATCGGGTTACGCTCAGTCCCCACAACGACAAACAGACTGAGACAAAAGTCTCATCCGGAATGATGGTGCACTGCAATGTGCTGTTCCGGGACCCGCATGTTAAAAGTCATCCTAAGCGTGCCACTGAATCAGGACGCGCGCCGAGCCGACCGGAGACATTCATGCCCTATGTTCCGCAAGTGAGACACATCGATCGGATCCGCAGGTTGATCGAAGGCCGAATGCCTGATCGCGGCGGCGATGCTACGCGGCTGACTTCGTCGTATTGGCGCTCGCTCGAGCAATATCATCTCGATCCTGACCTGACGAAGGGGCCGCGGATTCTGACCGTGCCGGAATTGCGCGACGTACAACATCGGGAAGAATCGGTTTTGCGGGCATCAGGCGAATGTCTTTCGCGTCTGCATGAGACGGTACGCGAAGCCGACTATTGCGTGATGCTCACCGATGCGCAAGGCGTGACGATCGATTATCGCGTTGACCGGGATCGTCTCCACGATTTCAAACGAGCGGGATTGTATTTGGGCTCCTGCTGGTCCGAGCAGGAAGAGGGAACTTGCGGCGTCGCGACAGTGCTGCTCGATTCGCAACCGATCACGGTTCATAAGACCGATCATTTTCGTGCCGCCTTTACCACGTTGACCTGCAGCGCCTCGCCCATCTTCGGGCTGGAAGGCGAACTGATCGGCGTGCTGGATGCTTCTGCGATTCGCTCGCCTGACGAACGCGAAAGTCAACGTTTGATCAACCACATCGTGCGCCATAGCGCGGTGTTGATCGAAGACAGCTTCTTTCTCAACGCGACCACGCATTACTGGGTTTTGCTGGCGCACCGTAATCGCCACTACGTGGAAGCCCAGCCGGAAATTCTGATCGCATTCGATGCGCACGGAAACGCAATTGCGGCGAATCGCCGGGCAAAGGAGTGCGTGCCTGGCCTCGACCGGCTGCCGCGACCTGTCTCCGAGCTTTTCGATGTCCGCGCCGAGCGTCTTCTGGATGTCAGGCCGGGCCGCGACATGGTTTCGATCAAATTCGCGGGCAACGGCTCGCCGCTCTATGCCCGCGTTCGTCCCCCCGTCATTCGTGCGCAACGGCAACCGGCATCGAAGCCCCGCAATCCCGCGCCTCAGGCGCAACCCACACTCACCGATATCGACGCCCTTGAGCGTGATCGCATCGTCGCCGCCCTGACGGATGCGAAATGGCATCCGGACGAGACAGCCAAAACCTTGGGCATCTCGCGCGCGACGCTTTACAGACGGATCGCGAAGTTCGGCATAGTCCCGCCTCACCGGCGCTAGCGGTCCACGGTTATCCAGCGGGCAAAGAACCCGCGTATTACTTCGACGTTTCACTAATCCGTATCGAATGGAGGAGCAACCATGCCTGAAAATAATGCAAGCAAGATTATTGGAAATGTTCTGGAATCCCTGGAATCGGCGCTTAAACGCGGTGATACCGCTGCGGCCGTCGCGTTGTTTCAGCCTGAGTGCTATTGGCGCGATCTGGTTGCGTTCACCTGGAATATCAAAACCATGGAGGGCCGGGACCAGATCGGCGCCATGCTCGACGCACAACTCGGCGCCATCAAGCCGACCAGGCTGCGGATCGCCGAAAATGAAGTGCCGACCGAAGCCGACGGTTTGGCACAGGCGTGGATCACCTTCGAAACGGAAGTTGCCCGCGGCAGCGGTTTTATCCGCGTGAAGGATGGCCTGATCTGGACTTTGTTGACCACCATGGGTGAGCTGAAGGGCCATGAGGAACCCAAGGGTAACCGTCGTCCGATGGGGGCGGAACATGGCACACGCATGGACCGAACCAGCTGGAAGGAACGTCGGGAAGCCGAAGCGCAGGCGCTGGGTCGCGCGGAGCAACCTTATTGTTTGATCGTAGGCGGCGGGCAGGGTGGAATTGGACTGGGCGCGCGTCTGCGGCAACTGGGTGTGCCGACGATCATCGTCGATAAGAATCCCCGTCCTGGCGACCAGTGGCGCAACCGCTACAAGTCACTGTGTCTGCATGATCCGGTGTGGTACGACCATATGCCTTATTTGCCGTTCCCGGATAACTGGCCGGTTTTCACGCCCAAGGACAAGATCGGCGACTGGCTCGAGATGTACACCAAGGTCATGGAATTGAACTATTGGGGATCGACTGCTTGCAAGTCCGCGCGCTATGACGAAGCGAAGGCGGAATGGGTGGTCGAGGTCGAGCACGACGGCGAGACGCTGACCTTGCGGCCGAAGCAGCTTGTGCTTGCCACGGGCATGTCGGGTAAGCCGAATATTCCCTCGTTCAAAGGCATGGATGTGTTCAAGGGCGAGCAGCATCATTCGTCGAAACACCCGGGACCCGATGCGTACAAGGGCAAGAAAGTGGTCGTGATCGGCGCGAACAATTCGGCGCATGATATTTGCGCGGCGTTGTGGGAAGCGGGCGTCGACGTCACGATGGTTCAGCGGTCGTCCACGCATATCGTGAAGTCAGATTCGCTGATGGAACTTGCTCTCGGCGATCTTTATTCCGAGCGCGCGGTAGCGTCTGGCATGACGACGTCGAAGGCCGATCTGACGTTTGCATCGATCCCGTACAAGATCCTGCACACGTTTCAAAAGCCCGTATGCGATGCGATCAGGGAGCGCGACGCGGAGTTCTACAAGCGTCTGGAAAAACGCGGTTTCATGCTCGACTTCGGGGATGACGACTCGGGACTCTTCATGAAATATCTCCGGCGCGGGTCGGGTTATTACATCGATGTTGGTGCAGCCGACCTTGTAGCGGATGGCAAGATCAAGCTGAAGAGCGGTGTAGATGTGGCCGAACTTAAAGAGCACTCTGTCCTGCTAAGCGACGGCACTGAGCTCGAGGCGGATCTCGTGGTCTATGCAACCGGTTACGGATCGATGAACGGCTGGGCCGCCGATCTCATCTCGCGTGAAGTGGCGGATAAAGTGGGCAAGGTGTGGGGGCTCGGTTCGAATACGACGAAAGATCCGGGGCCGTGGGAAGGCGAGCAACGCAACATGTGGAAGCCCACGCAGCAGGCTGCCTTGTGGTTTCATGGCGGCAACCTGCATCAGTCGCGCCACTACTCCCAGTATTTATCTCTGCAATTGAAGGCGCGCATGGAGGGAATTGCGACGCCGGTTTATGGCCTGCAGGAAGTGCATCACCTTTCCTGACGTTGGTGTGTCGTTGATGCGCGCGCTCCTTACGGTCCAGTGTTAAGACGGCCGGATGGGGGAGCGACGCGCATCGACGCTATACCGCTGCCGCTGACGTTGATCAGCGCGTCGCCTTCTGAGATGAAGCAGTACGGGCCGGGCACGTGCGAAACACGACGAGCGGCTCAACCTGGATTGATGTCGTCCTGGCTGCGTCGTGTAGTGCGAGGGCCGAAGATCCGCAGCGTGACAGCCACGACTAGCAGCGCCGCCGCGATGATGCCGAACATCGCGCCTGCTCCTTGCTGGTTCAATACGGGGAGCAAGATGAAAGGCAGCATGCCACTTACGATGCGGGACAACGAGTAAGTACTGCCGATGGCGGTGGAGCGCACGCTGGCCGGAAAGATCTCAGATTGATAGACGTGATACGCATTGCTGAACACGTTCGACGCACATGTTGTCAACACACCAAAGAGAACAATCAGCGCCGAGGTGTTGGAATAGGCAAAACCCAGGCCAAAAACTGCAATGGACAAAATGGCGCCAATAACCAGAGTACGGCGTTCAATCCAGTTGAGCAGCGGAATCGAAAGCAACGATCCGACTGGGTAGCCGAGAAACGACAAAGCGATAAAGAGCGTTCCGTCCGTCACGTCAAAGCCACGGCTTTTCACCACGGTGCTGGCGAGTGTGCCGAAACCGTAGTAACCAAATCCCTGAAGCAGATGGAAGATGGTCAACATCAGGTAGCGCTTGTTATAGGGAGGGCGGCGCAGCAAGGCAATGCGCTCGCCCAACGTCATTGGATTCCGCTTGACGGTCGTTTCAGGTGAGATGACCGACACGGTCACGCCGGCACTGGCGGCAAAGCGCCGAAGCATGGCATGGGCCTCCTCGACGCGCCCTTGCGCCAGTAGCCAACGCGGGCTTTCGGGCAACTTATGCTGCACAAGCAGAACCAGCACTGCGCCCAGGCTGCCGATAACCAGAATAACGCGCCAGCCAGCCACGGCGCCAAAGTGAAGAGGATTGAGCCAAAGCGCCAGAAATCCAACCAATGGCACGGCGATATATGAGGTGGTGTACGCCCATGCAGCCATTCGCCCACGACGTTCCTTGGGCAGAATCTCGGACAAAAAACTATCGGCAACGGGATAGATCGCACCTACGCCAATGCCGGTGAGGAAGCGGCAGATCACCAGCATCTCGGCGTTGACCGAGAATGCCCCGATCAGCGAAAAGCCGCTGTACCAGGTCAGGTTGAATAGGAAGGCCTTGCGCCGGCCGATTCGGTCGGCCATGCTGCCCAGAAAAAATGCACCGAAGAACATGCCGATAAACGCCGAAGCGAGCAGCAGCTTGAAGTCCGTGCTGTGTCTGTCGATACCATATTCCCCCTGCAACGCCGCGCCGATCGAGCTGACAAGGAAAATCTCGAACATGTCGAAGAACAAGCCTATGCCGATCACCCACACCACAAATCGATGCAGCGAGCCCGCAGGCATGTTATCCATCCAGCCGCCCAAGGTCGTGGCTTTGGCATGAAGGGCGTGTGTATCGTCGGCTGCGCTCGGTTCGGGTGAAGCAACGCGCGAACGAGCGGTCGCACTGCCGCTCACGTGCAGATTTCTGGTGTTCATGTTTGTCTCCGTTTCTTTGCTTTCGGGTCGGTTTATGCGCCGTTCACCACGTTGATCGGCGCGCCCGTATGGAACGCAGCGAGATTGGCTTCGATGCCGGCATTGAGCCGGTTCGCGGCATGCGTCGCCGCCCAACTGATGTGTGGGGTGACGATAAGGTTGGGATGCGCACAGGCGAGCAGGGGCTCATGCGGATCGGGCGGTTCCTGCGGGAGTACGTCGAGCGCGGCGCCGCCGAGGTGTCCGCTCACGAGTGCTTCGACCAGCGCCGCGGAATCGACAAGACCTCCGCGGGCGCTGTTCACGAGCAGCGCGCCGCGTTTCATGGCGCGAAGCGTGGGTGCGTCGATGAGGTTGCGCGTTGTCTCCGTAAGCGGGCAGTGGAGCGAGAGAACATCGGCGGATCGCACCACGTCGTCGAATGGTGTGAAGCCTTCGCGAACGGTTTGTCGTCCGCGATGCTCCGCGAACATCACGTTCATGCCAACCGCGCGGGCCAGCCGTGCGAGCGCATTCCCGATCGCGCCGCGCCCGACAATGCCGAGCGTCGAACCGGCGATGTCGAGAATCGGCGCATCGTGCACGCAGAAATGCGGCGACCCCGGCCAGGCGATGCGAGCGGCTTCACGATAAGCGAACAGGTTGCGCCGCAACGCGAAAATCGACGCGAGCGCCCACTCGGAGACACTCTGTGCCGAATAGCCCGGCACATTGGACACGATCACACCGGACTCGCGGCAGGCATCGATATCGATGCAATCGAAGCCCGTCGCGGCAACGCAGATAAAGCGAAGTTTCGGCAGACGTTTCAGATCGGGCGCACGGATGGGCACTTTGTTCGTGATCGCAATGGCGGCATCTTCGAGCGCATGGACCACGTCGGCGGCGCGCGTGGCCGGACGAACGGACCATTCGCTCGCCCAGGCCGGCGCGGTGAGCGGCGTGGGCAACGTGCCGCTGTCGAGCAGGACGATGTTCATTGAACCCCCGCCTTGGGCAGCGTGGAGCGCAAAGCCACGCTGTTCAGTTCGCTGAATGGCACGTGAAAATCGCCGGATCGTGGATCGCAGGGTGTCATTCCATCACGCCATCAGTTCGGATATCTCGATCAGATTCAGATCGGGATCTCGCACATACACCGAGCGAATCTTCTGCGTAGCGCCGGTGCGCGCCACAGGGCCTTCGATAATCGGCCATTCGCAACGGGCCAGATGCGCAATTACGTCGTCGAGGGGCACGGTGGCGATGAAGCACAGGTCAAGCGCGCCCGGTACGGGAACGTGGGCCTTCGGCTCGAATTCTGCGCCACGCACGTGGACGTTGATCTTCTGATTGCCGAAGCGAAATGCAATCCGTCCTTCGCCAAACGTCTCGAGTTGCATCTGCATGACCTCGGTGTAGAACCGCTTCGTTGCAGAGAAGTCGACGCAGGTGAGTACGAGATGATCGAGGTGGTCGATGAGTGCCACGTCCTGCTCCTTATGAAAATGCATGTTGTTCCGGCAGACCGTCAGCCGCGATGCAAGGCATCGAGTGCAGGTCCAGGCGCCGTCCGGCCTTGAGCAACTGGCTTGGCACGTCGTGGCTGATCAATCCGGGAAGCAGGGCGGAGGCGGACAGCACGGCGGCGAGATCCACGCCGGTGTCGTAGCCGTCGAGTTCGAGCATGTGCACGAGTTCCTCAGTGCAGACGTTGCCCGTCGCACCTGGCGCGTAGGGGCATCCGCCGAGTCCGCCGAGCGACGCGTCGAAGCGATCGATGCCGGCATCCAGCGCGGCGAGCGTATTGGCGAGCGCCATGCCGCGCGTGTTATGAAAATGCAGCGTGAGTTCGAGCGCGGCGAAGCGCTCGCGCGCGGCGGCGCACAGCGCGCCAACCTGCGACGGGTAAGCCATGCCGGTGGTATCGCACAACGTCACGCCATGCACACCGAGATCGGCGAAGCGCTGCATCCAGTCCAGTACTTCTGCTGGGTCGATATCGCCTTCCATGGGGCAGCCCATCGCCGTGGACAGCGACACGTTGATCGCCACCTTCGTTTGCCTGACCACGCCGATCACGTCGCGCAACTGGGCGAACGATTGCTCGCGGCTCATGCGCAAGTTCGCGCGGTTGTGACTCTCGCTGACCGACATCACGAGATTGACTTCATCGACGCCGCACGAGAGCGCGCGCTCCGCGCCGCGCAGGTTCGGAACGAGCACGGTGTAGACGACGCCTTCACGTCGCGCGATCCGTTGCATCACAGCTTCGGCGTCACGCAAGGCGGGGATCGCTTTTGGCGAGGTGAACGAGGTCACTTCGATCCTGGCGTAACCACACGCGCTCAGACGATCGATCAGTTCGATCTTGGCGTCGGTGTCGACGAAGCGGGCCTCGTTCTGGAAGCCGTCACGGGTGGCGACCTCCTGGATATACAGACGTTTGCTGCTCATTCGGTGCCCCTGTTCAGATGATGCCGCGTGCGCGCCAGGCGTCGCGGGTCGTCGTGTCGATGCCGAGGTTTTCCAGCACCTCGTCGGTGTGCTGGCCGAGCGTGGGCGCGTGGGTGTTCACCGTACCCGGCGTCGCGCTCAGCTTCGGGACGATGCCTGGCAGTTGCACGGGCGTGCCATCGGGGAGCTGGGCGTCGAGAATCATGTCGCGTGCGTGGTAATGCGGGTCGCTCGCAATGTCGGCGACGTCGTAGATTTTTCCGGCAGGAATGCGGGCTTCATTGAGCGCAGCCAGCACGTCGTTGAGCGTGCGGTGCAGGGTCCAGTCGGCGATCGCGGCATCCAACCGCTCAACGTTCTTTACGCGGCCATCGTTCTGAGCGAGTGCGGGATCGTCGGCCAGATCCTGACGGCCGATCAGTTCCATCAGACGCCGGAAGATGCTGTCGCCATTGCCAGCGATCAACGCATATTTGCCGTCGCTGCAGCGATACGCATTCGACGGCGCGATCCCGGGCAAGCTGCTGCCCGCAGGTTGACGCACGGCGCCGAACGCCGAGTACTCGGGCAGCAGGCTTTCCATCATGTTGAAGACCGACTCGTAGAGCGCGACGTCGATCATCTGGCCCGTACCGCCGTTCTGGTCGCGATGGCGCAGCGCGAGCAGGATGCCGATCACGCCGTGCAAGGCGGACAGGGAATCGCCGATGGAGATGCCCACGCGCACGGGTGTGCGGCCGGTTTCGCCGCTCAGATGCCGCAAGCCGCCCATCGCTTCACCGATGACGCCGAAACCCGGACGGTCGCGGTAGGGACCGGTCTGCCCGTAGCCGGACACGCGCAGCATCACGAGACCAGGATTTAAGGCATGCAGTTCTTCCCAGCCGAGGCCCCATTTTTCGAGCGTGCCGGGACGAAAGTTTTCGATCAACACGTCGCTTTGCGCGACCAGTTGGCGAACCACGTCCTGGCCTTCGGGCGAGCGAAGGTCGAGCGTGACGGATTCCTTGTTGCGCGATTGCGCCGCCCACCAGACAGACGTGCCTTCATGCAGCAGGCGCCATTTGCGCAGCGGGTCGCCCGTGCCAGGTGGTTCGATCTTGATGACATGTGCGCCGAACTCGGCGAGCATTTTTCCAGCGAAGGGACCGGCGATGAGCTGGCCCATTTCAAGCACGCGAACGCCTTCCAGCGGCTTCGTCATGGTTGTCTCCTTGCAAACGTCGTTCTCTTGACGCTCACTTTGCGACAACCCGCGCGTGCTGAAAATCAATGGATTCTCAACGACCCTTTCCGTTCTGGAAAGGGTCGTGGGATTAACTGTCTGTGCCGTCTGTTCGGCCGGACATGAAGTCGAGGAGACGCAATGCTTCGGGCGACAGTGTTTCGCGCGACAGCGTGCCGATCCACAAGGTGCGATGCGCCCACGCGTCGGTGAGTTTCACGGCGCGCAGGCCCGTCGCGAGAATTTCGGTGCGTACGGCGCCCTCGGGCAATACGCCGATGCCGAGCCCGTGCTCGATCATCCGGCAGATGCCGTCGAAGCTGTGCACCTGGATGCGTAGCTTGAGAGCCCGGTCCGCGCTGAATGCGGCATCGAGCAGCCGCGCGAGCAGTGAACTGCCTTCGTTCAGGCCGACGTACTCGAAGTCGAGCGTATCGGCGAAGGCGACTTCTTCGAGGGACGCGAGGGGATGGCCGTTCGGGACCAGCAGCACGAGCTTGTCCTGACGATAGGTGGCCTTCTCGATACCTGGCGCCAGCACGTTGTCCGCAAAGATGCCGATGTCGGCGGCGCCACTGCGGATCGCCGCGACGATTTCGTCGCTCAAGCGCTCCTCGAGCGATATCTTCACGCTGGGGTTGTCGGAGAGAAAAGCCTGCACGTCGTGAGGCAGGAACTGGATGACCGATGACGTGTTGGCCCAGACTCGCACGTGGCCGCGCACGCCGGCGGCGTAGTCGCTCATCTCGTTGGCCATGCGGTTCACGCGGTCGGCGACTTGCCGGGCATGCGCGAGCAGACCCTTGCCGGCGGCAGTCAGCTCGATGCCGCGCGGCTGCCGCAACATGAGCGTGCAATCGATGCTGCGCTCCAGGTCGGCCATGCGCTTGCTGACCGCTGACAACGTCATGCAGGTGCGCTCAGCCGCCTTTGTCAGGCTGCCGAGTTCTGCTACGACGATGAAAAGGCGCAGCGATTGCAGGTCGTAATGTGATGAGCTGGTCATGGGTGTGTGGCGTTTAGCGCGCTGGAAGTCGACGGAAAGTGAAGCGGCCCACGCATCATAGTAGGCTTGCCTCACGGCGACATCCTCTTTCGCCACACGCCGCTGCCGTTCGCCGGCCTTGACGGATCTGAGCGTCAGCGTACAGACTTGCCGGGTCAGCCGTACGATTCTGGGGTCTCAACGATCTGCTGCCTCATGTCCTCGGGCTTTGCGGGCAATCCAGCAGAACGATCGCGCTACTCTGATGAAACTGTCCGTTCTCCGCATGCTGATCGCCATTCCGTCGCTGGGCGTGGGATTCTCTGCACCCGTGTGCAATGCCTATGCGCTCGATGCAAAACTGGACTGCCAGTCGAGCCCGCATGATTTCATTGCTCCGCTTCTGGACGAGCAGTCGATCGATGCAAAGCCAATGCGCATTGAAGCGAACTCGGTCAACGCATTTCGTCCCGCGCGCGGCAGCAACCTGACGGCATTCGGCTTTCATGTCTATGCCGTCTTCGGGTATGAGCAAAACGATCCCATCTTCAAACAAGGCAGCGGCCAGCCGGTTACGCCCCCGACATACGGCGTGGTGGTGACCGGCTCTGCCGCGTCGGTTGAGGCGAGCGTACGACGCGCCGGCAGCGACGCGGTCATTCGCGACGTCGTTCCACTTTTTCTCACCGCCGTTTTCTGCAACGGGCGTTGATGTCCGTGCAGTGTGCGCATGAGGAGCGAGGAGACAATCATGCATATGCTCACCAATGCGGGTCCGCTGGTTTCATTGATCGCCGGTATTCTGATTCTTGTCGTGCCGCGCCTCTTGAACTACATCGTCGCGATCTATCTGATCGTGATTGGACTGCTGGGGCTTTTCGGAAGCCACATTCGTTGAACGCACGTCCTTCTTTTTCGCCCCTCCTGATCAATCAGCCCTTCGCCCACGCGGCGGCGGTGGCAACTGCGAAGTCCCGGTAGGATCGCGGCTGCCGCCCGAGCAGCGCAGCCAGACGATCGACTTCCGCCTTCGAAGCGACTGCGCCGTCCTCTTGATACCGGCGCATCATCAGGCGCATATCGTAGGCAAGCCAACCCGGCGCGACCGCCTTGAGACGCTGTTCGAGGGTATCGAGATCGTCGCCGCCGTAGCGGACCGGACGTCCCAGCGCCTCGGCCCAGATCGCAGCGATGCCTTCCGAAGTCAGCGCGTCAGGACCGACGAGTTCGTACGTTTCACGCGGCAGCGGATGGGCGGCGCGCTCGCGGCGCAGGAGTTCGCGTGCCGCGGCTTCACCGATATCGCGGACATCGACCATGGAAATTCCTTTGCTGCCAATCGGCATGCCGTAGACACCGTGCGTCAGTAACGGGTCTTTCTGACGGACGTCGTTCTGGATGAAATAGGCGGGGCGCAGCACCGTCGCCGGCAGGTCGCAGTGTTCGATCATGCGCTCGACCGTGTGCTTGCCGGTGAAGTGCGGCACATCGACATACTCCGCGCCCTTGAAAACCGACAGATAAACAATGCCTTTCACACCGGCCTCCCGCGCGACGCTCAGCGTCTGCAGTGCCTGTGTCAGTTCGTCCGCGGCGTTGGGGGCCAGCACGAACACCGTGCTGACGCCGTTCAGTGCGCGCCGCACTGCGTCGATGTCGGACAGGTCGCCCTTGACCGCGGTGACGCCAGCGGGGAATTGCGCTTTTTCCGGTGAGCGCGTCAGTGCCCGCACTTCTACGCCGCTGCCGTTCAGATGATCGAGAACCTGCTTGCCGACTACGCCTGTGCTGCCAGTTACGAGGACTGTCATGATTTTCTCCTGGGGTTGAATGGACTGCGTGAGTCCGTGAGACGAACAATAGTCGTTCCATTGGGTGGCCGAAAGTGCCAGAATCAAGACATCTCGTCTCATAAATGGAACGATCATGGATTTGACGTCGCTGGCGGATTTCAACGCCGTTGCACTGCATGGCGGCTTCGGGCCGGCCAGTCGCGCGCTCGACCGTCCCAAGGCCACGCTGTCGCGGCGCGTGGCCGAGCTTGAAGAAGACCTCGGCGTGCGGCTGATCGAGCGGGGCGCCCGCAGACTGCGTCTGACCGAGGAAGGTCTCGCACTCCACGAACGCACACGGGGGCTCATGACGGAGATTCAGGAGGCGGGTGAAGCGGTCGCGTCGCGTGCGCCGGTGCCGCGCGGGCGCTTGCGCATCAGCGCGCCGGTCGTGTTCGCGCATGTCTTGCTGTGCCAGATCGCTGCACGCTTTGCGCTGGCTTATCCGCAGGTCGAGCTCGAAATCGTCGCGGAAGACCGCGTCACGGATCCGGTAGAGGACGGTTACGACCTGGTCATCCGTATCAATCCACCGCGTGACGAGCAGCTCGTTGGGCGGCGCATTCTCGGTGACGAGCGCCTCGTGGTCGCTTCGCCGACTTTGTCGATACCGTCGATGCCCGCAGGCGAAGCCGACGAGCTGCAGGTGCCGGCGGTCGTGTCGATAGCGGCGCATTCCGACTTGCTCTGGAACATGCGCACGGAAGGCGGCGTGAGGGTCATCAAGCCGATGCCGGTGCTGCGAATGTCATCGCTGCTGATGGTGCGCGAGGCCGTGCTGCAGGGTGTGGGCGCAGCGCTCCTGCCGCGCTTGCTGGTTGAACAGGACGTGTCGACAGGACGGCTGGTTTGTTGGGGCGTGGAGGCGGGCCCGCCCGTGGAAATCTGGGCGCTCTATAGTTCGCGACGTTTGCTGAGCGCCAAGGTGCGGGCGTTTATGGACATGCTGAAGCCCGACTCAGCCAGGTTCTGATGGGCTGACGTTATCGGATCTTTCGCCGCGAAGAACGGGTCGGCAATTACCACCGTGAAGAATCCGAAAACGGTGAAGTCGAACATTTACGGAATGTCAAAAACTTGAGCGATACTCGCGAACTTGCGAATGGCCGGCAACAAATATGCTTACTGAATTTTTCACATTTCATTCGGTGATTTGCGGTGATTTACGTTATCGAGGACAACTGTCAGGAGAGCATCGCTCATGCTTAAGAAACGAATTCGTGCTGCACTGCTTGGCGCACTGATCACCGTGATTGCGCCGGCATGTCAGGCGCAATACACCACCGACTGGCTGGCGAACACGTTCGGAACGCAAGCCGCGCACGTGGGCAACGCTGCACGTTCGATGTGGGTCGCGCCTGAAGGCGTGATCTATACGGCTTCCCTATGGGATGAAAACGAGGGTGGCGTCGCGATCTATCAGAACGGCAAGAGCATCGGCTCTATTGGAATCAACAGCGAGTTTCAGGGTGGGGCGATTACGGGGAATGCCACATCGATTTTCGCGGCCTTGCAGTACAGCACCGTGTACGGCAGTGGTGCAGTAGGGCGATACAACCGAGCGACTCAGAAACGCGATGTCCTCATCCCCGTGAGCGCCTGGAACGCGGTCAAGCACGCCGATGTCATCACCGGGCTCGCCACGACCGGCACTCTCCTTTATGCGAGCGATTTCCCGGGCAATCGCGTCCGGGTCTACACCACCGACGGCGTGTGGCAGCAGGACATCAACAGCTCCGGTCCCGGCGCACTCGCTTTGGATGGCGCGGGAAATCTCTGGGTAGCGCAGCAAAGCGCGGCCGCGATCGTTGAATTCAGTCCGGCCGGCGCTCCGCTGAACACGATCCAGATGCCCGCGACTTCGCGACCGTCAGCGTTGTATTTCGACGCATCGTCAGGACAGCTCATGGTTGGCGACCAGGGTCCCGACATGAATATCAAGCTCTACAACATCTCGGGCACGCCGACTCTGGTCGGCACGTTCGGCATTCAGGGCGGCTATCTCGATAGCACCGCAGGCATCAAAGGCCAGGTTGGCGACAAGCGCTTCACCCGTGTTGTCGGCATCGGAAAAGACGCAGCCGGCAACCTGTATGTGCTCAACAACCCGTGGGGCGGCGGCTGGGACCTCGGTCGCAACGGCAGCACCGACATTCACGCGTATGACAGTGCCGGCAACCTGCAATGGAAACTTCAGTCCCTCAACTTCGAGGCGGTCGCCGCACCGGACCCGGTTACGGACGGCGCCTACTTCTATGGCGGCACCAACATTTACACCGGCACCGCGGGTGGCACTTTCGTCGCGAATACCGTCGACCCGTTCAGCTATCCGTCCGATCCACGTCTCAACATGAACGATACGCAGCGCGACGAGCATTTCGGTCAGCTCGTTAGCGTTGGTGGAAATCGGATCCTCGTCGCGTCCGGTCAGAACCCTGGCATCTTTTACTTCTACCATTTCAATGCGGCGAGCGGCTATATCGCGATTCCGGATGCGTCGATTCCAGGTCCTGCGTTCAATACAACGCGACAGATCACGGGCGGATTCTGCATCGATAGCAGGGGGGACGTATGGGCCGGTCTGGACAGAACGAATCACATCTATCACTACCCGCTGGTCAGCTTCGATGGCACCGGCAAACCGACATGGGGACCCGGCATCGCCATCTCCATTCCGCAGAGCATCCGGCCGTTGACACGCATCATCTATCTGCCGCAGAGCGACACCATGATTCTCGCGCAAGGCATCGCCGGGAGCTGGGACTGGACGGCGATTCAATCGAGGATCGAGGTGTATCACGGCTGGCGCGCGGGCAACACCACGAAGCCCAATCCGGTGATCAACCTCACCAGTGCCAACCCGAAGTCGATCACGGCCGTCGGCAATTATCTTTTCGTCGGCTACGTGCATACGGTGCCCAACATCGACGCCTTCAATCTCACCACGGGTAACCTCGATACGACCTTGATCAACTCGAGTGCGGGCACGGTGGATGTGGGCAACGACGTGGATTCGATGTATGGCCTGAGGGCATACCTTAGATCGGCCGGCGAGTACGTGATCACGAAAGACAACTACAACGGCTCCAGCATTGTTGTTTATCGCTGGACGCCATGATCGGTTTGCTTCGAGGCTATGATCAGACGAAAAAGATGCGGTGCGCGTTCAACGCTTCGTTGAATTTGCATCGTTCAGTTCTCTCTGCCTATGCATTTGGTACGTGGACGTATTGATATTAATAATATAAAAACGAGCCGCGTTATTCTTTGCTCAGGTCGATTTATTTTTCTTCGAAGGAAAGTCAAAGACCTGCGTTTTCCGCCCCCGGTGAGGCAGAGATTTTCCGTTTCCTCTGCTTTTGAAAATCGTCTGGAGCGTTTCCCATAAGATTCTTTGAACTACTACTTATCGTCCCTGGTCGTGCCCACGTTACACAGATGAAACGTTTATAATTCGTCTGCCAATACACTGGCTGTAAGTAATGCCGGGCACGCGCCGGGAACGGCATCGGTCAAGTAAAGGTTGCGTGGGTAGGCGTTTTTGCGGCGCTGGACCAGCGTCTCTCATACGAATGGGTTGCGAATGAGTCGAGCGACTTTAACGCTACCTGTCAGCGGTTTTCACAGTTTTTCCTTTTCGGGAATTGGGCTCGAGACCTAATTAGTTTTAGGTTCCGGACGGGCCTTGTCACGCCCTGGATTTGACTCGACTGACATCGAGGACGCCGGGTTCGCCGTCAATCACTGATAGAACTTCATCACGCGAACATTCTTGGTTAATAGTAAGGATGACGTAATTATTATCTATTGAAGGGTGACAGATCAAAATGCTGAGCGCACTGTCGCCAGGCGGCGCTCAGTGCGCGTTCGAATGCGTAACGGTATCTGCCAGTGGATACCGGCACATCGAAAGCGCCAGCTTCATCAGCAATGAACGCGATCATCGCGTTCACCGCTTCAAATCTCTCAGTACTCAAAGAACGCCAAAGCGGGACGGCTTAGATCGATCTTGCTCACTCCTCGGGGACAACCTGCTTTTTAGCGATACATACAGACAATGACGAGAAACTTCAAACTTTTGGGAGTTGCGGCAGCAACAGTGTTTGCATGGTTTGGTGCGGAGAACGCGCAGGCTGCTACGAGCACCATCACCGTCGCAGGACTGCAATACAACTTGTGCGCACAAGAGAACGGCACCTGCAAATTCCTCGGAACAGGCTCGGTGGTGTTCGGTGCAGTTCCGCCCACCTCGCCGTCGGTCATGCTGTCGGCCCCCGCTACCTTTAGCAACGGCGTCGGATGCTATGTCGGCGCGGTCTCGCAGACAGATCCCGCATACGGGTACGACAAATCATGCTGGGTGAGAGCGGTTGCCGCTACCCCAACGCCGACTCCGACTCCGACTCCGACTCCGACTCCGACTCCGACTCCGACTCCAACGCCGACGCCGACGCCGACGCCGACGCCGACGCCGACGCCGACGCCGACGCCGACGCCGA
>NZ_JALQCK010000064.1:0-37855 GCF_030464835.1 Paraburkholderia sp. WS6 | reverse complement strand
TAGGTGCCGCCCCGCACAGGGGCAACGCTAATAGACCACTAACAATGCAAGGAAAAGCCAAGGCCCCAGGCAAACAGACAAAAAGCGCCGCGCAGGCAACCAATTCAAGGAAAGGCCAAAGCCCTAAGAACACTGACAAATGCCGCCGCAAAAGGCAAAAAAACATCAAGAAGGCGCCACCCCAGCGCGCCGCCCCTTCCGACCCTCCCACCGAACCCGAATCCGATCCATATACAAATAAACCACGGGAGTGGTATACAAAGTCAGCATCTGACTAACAATCAACCCACCCACAATAGCAATCCCCAACGGAGCCCGAAGCTCCGCCCCTTCACCACTCCCAAAGGCCAGCGGCAACGCCCCAAGAAGCGCAGCACAAGTAGTCATCATGATCGGCCGGAACCGCAGCAAACAAGCCTGAAAAATCGCATCCCGCGACGACAACCCCTGCCGGGAGGCCTCAATAGCAAAGTCCACCATCATGATTGCGTTCTTCTTCACGATGCCGATCAGCAAGATCACCCCGATCAACGCAATGATGCTGAACTCAGTCTTAAACAGCAGCAAAGCCAGCAACGCCCCCACGCCCGCGGAGGGCAGGGTCGACAAAATCGTCAGCGGATGGATATAACTCTCATACAACATCCCCAGCACGATATACACCGCCGCCAACGCGGCCAGAATCAGGATCGGCTGGTCGGACATCGACTGCTGGAACGCCTGGGCCGTGCCCTGGAAGCTGCCGTGGATCGTCCCCGGCATGCCGATCTGCGCCATCGTGTCGTAGATCACCTGCGTCGCGGTCGATAACGACACGCCCGGCGGCAGATTGAACGAAATCGTCGAGGCCACGAACTGGCTCTGGTGATTCACCGACAACGGCGTATTCCCCGGCCCGAAGCTCGCGATCGCCGACAACGGCACCATCGTTTCCTTCGACGTCGACACGGCCGCACCCGACGAAGCACTCGACTTGCCGCTCGCCGCAATCGAATTGATCGCCTGGTTGCGCGCGGAGTCGGCCGCGATGCTCGCCACGCTCGATGCAGTCGTGCCCGCCGTGCCGCCAGTCGTCGCGCTCGTGCTCGCAGTCGCCGTAGCCGTGGTCCGCGCGGTCACCGTGCCGGCCGGCGCGTTGGTGGTCTGCGCGCCGCTCGCGCTGCCGCCCGAGGTGCTGACGTAAATCTGTTTCAGCATGTCCGGGCTCTGCCAGTACTTGGGCGCCACTTCCATCACGACGTGATACTGGTTCAGCGGGTTGTAAATCGTCGAGACCTGGCGCTGGCCGAACGCGTCGTACAAGGTGTTATCGATCTGCGCCGGCTTGATGCCGAGGCGCGCGGCGGTTGCGCGGTCGATCGTCACCATCGCCTCGAGGCCGCCTTGCTGCTGGTCGGAATTCACGTCGGCGAGTTCGGGGCGCGCCTGCAGCGCCTCAGTCAGCTTCGGTCCCCACAGATACAGATCGGTCGTCGAATCGGCCAGCAGCGTGAACTGATACTGCGCGTTCGATTGCCGGCCGCCTACGCGAATGTCCTGCACCGCTTGCAGGAAAGTCCGCGCGCCGGCCACCTCGCCGAGCGGGGCGCGCAGTTGCTGGATCACCTGGTCGGCGGATAGCTTGCGCTCGCTTTTCGGCTTCAGCGAAACGAACATGAAGCCGGAGTTGGTCTGCCGGCCGCCGGTGAAACCCGCCACGCTGTCCACGGCGGGATTCTTGCCGACGATCTCCATCATCTCCGAGAACTTGCCCTTCATCGCCTGGAACGACGTGCTCTGGTCGGCCTGAATGCCGCCGACCAACCGGCCCGTGTCCTGCTGAGGAAAGAAGCCCTTCGGCACGATGATGTACAACCAGATGTTCAGTCCGATGGTCGCGAGCAGAATCATCACGATCAGGCGCGGATGCCGCAGCGCCCAGCCGAGGGTACGCTCATAACCGCGATGCATCGACATGAAGCCGCGTTCGAGCCAGAGGCCGAAACGTCCTTCTTCTTTTTTCTCATGCGGCTCGCGCAGGAGGCGCGAACACATCATCGGCGTCAAGGTGAGCGAGACGATCAGCGACACGCCGATCGCGAGCGACAGCGTCAGCGCAAACTCGCGGAACAGCCGCCCGACAATGCCGCCCATCAGCAGAATAGGCAGGAACACGGCGACCAGCGAGATACTGATCGACAGCACCGTGAAGCCGACTTCGCGCGCGCCGAGGAACGCGGCCTTCATGCGCGGCACGCCATTCTCGATATGCCGTGAGATGTTCTCCAGCACCACGATCGCATCGTCGACCACGAAGCCGGTCGCGATCGTCAACGCCATCAGCGACAGGTTGTCGATCGAAAAGCCCAGCATATACATCGCGGCGAATGTGCCGATGATCGAGATCGGCACGGCCACGCTCGGAATCAGCGTGGCGCGCCAGTTGCGCAGGAACAGGAACACCACCATCACCACCAGCGCCACCGCGATCATCAGCGTGCGCTCAGTGTCTTTCAGCGACGCGCGGATCGTCGTGGAGCGGTCGGCGGCGGGCGCGATGTCGACGTCGGCGGGTAGCGACGCGTGCAACTGCGGCAGCATTGCGGTCACGCGGTCGATGGTGTCGATGATGTTCGCGCCGGGCTGGCGGTACAGAATTACCAGCACCGAACGCTTGCCGTTGAAGAGGCCCAGGTTGCGCAGGTCTTCGACCGAATCGACTACTTCCGCGACGTCGGACAGCTTCACCGCCGCGCCATTGCGGTACGCGATGACCAGATCCTTATACTGCGACGCCTTGCTCGCCTGGTCGTTGGTATAGATCTGCACGCGGTTCGGGCCGAATTCGATCGAGCCTTTCGGACTGTTCGCATTGGCCGCGGCGAGCGCCGCGCGCACGTCTTCGAGACCGATGCCGTAGTGGGACAGGGCATTCGGTTCCAGTTCGACACGCACCGCCGGATTCGCCGAGCCGCTCACATCCACTTCGCCGACGCCGTCCACCTGGGAGAGCGACTGCTGCAGCACGGTGGCCGCCGAGTCGTACAGTTGGCCGGCGGTCAGCGTCTTCGACGTGAGCGCGAGAATCAGGATCGGCGCGTCGGCCGGATTCACCTTGTGGTACGTCGGGTTGCTGCGCAAGCTCGCCGGCAGATCGGCGCGTGCGGCGTTGATGGCCGCTTGCACGTCGCGCGCGGCGCCGTCGATGTTGCGGTTCAGGCCAAACTGCAGCGTAATGCGCGTCGAGCCGACCGAACTCTGCGAGGTCATTTCGGTGACGTCGGCGATCGAGCCGAGATGCCGTTCGAGCGGACTCGCGACGCTGGTCGCGACCGTGTCCGGGCTCGCGCCCGGGAGCGTCGCCTGCACCGAAATGGTCGGGAAATCGACTTGCGGCAGCGGCGCGACCGGCAGCTTGGTGAACGCGAAAATACCAGCCAGCGCGATGCCGATCGCCAGCAGCGTGGTGGCGACCGGGCGGGAAATAAACGGACGCGACAGGTTCATCGCTTAAGTCCCTGCATCGGTGGCGGGCGGCACAGGCTTGCCGCGATTGAAGCGCTCACGCACGCGGCGGGCGAGTGCGTCGAAGCCGAGATAGATCACCGGCGTCGTAAACAGCGTGAGCAACTGGCTGACGATCAAACCGCCGGCAATCGCGATACCGAGCGGGCGGCGCAACTCCGAGCCGGCGCCGGTGCCGAGCATCAGCGGCAGGGCGCCGAGCAGGGCGGCGAGCGTAGTCATCAGGATCGGCCGGAAACGCAGCAGACACGCCTGATAGATGGCCTCGCGCGGTGGCTTGCCTTCCTCGCGCTCGGCGTAGAGCGCGAAGTCGATCATCATGATGGCGTTCTTCTTCACGATACCGATCAGCAGCACGATACCGATGATGCCGATGATGTCGAGATCGTGCCCGGTGACCAACAGGGCGAGCAGGGCGCCGACGCCGGCCGACGGCAGCGTCGACAGAATCGTGATCGGGTGGATGAAGCTTTCGTACAGCACGCCGAGCACGATATACATCGTGACGATCGCTGCCAGGATCAGGAATAGTTCGTTCGACAACGATGCCTGGAACGCCAGCGCCGCGCCTTGGAAGCGCGTCTGGAACGACCCCGGCAGCCCGATATCCTTCTCCGCCTGATCGATCGCTTTCACCGCCGCGCCGAGCGACGAGCCGGGCGCGAGGTTGAACGAGACAGTGGTGGCCGGGAACTGGCTCAGGTGCGTGACGAGCAGCGGCGCGGGTTTCTCGATGAACTTCGCGATCGACGACAGCGGCACCTGGCCACCCGACGAGGTGGAAGAGGGCAGGTAGATCGAGTTCAGCGACTCGGTGTAGTGCTGCATCTGCGGCTGCGCTTCCAGAATCACGCGGTACTGGTTCGATTGCGTGAAGATGGTCGAGATGATGCGCTGGCCGAATGCGTCATACAGCGCACTATCCACGGTAGCCGGCGTGATGCCGTAACGCGATGCCGTAGCGCGGTCGATTTCGATGTAGACCGACTGGCCGTTGTCCTGCAAGTCGGTGGCCACGTCCGCCAGTTCCGGCGACTGCTTCAACCGCTCGACCAGCTTCGGCACCCACGTGGTGAATTCGCTGATGTTCGGGTCGGTCAGCATGAACTGGTACTGCGTCGGGCTGACGGTGGAATCGATCGTCAGATCCTGCACCGGCTGCATGTACAGCGAGGCGCCCGGAATATGCGCGACGTCCTGCTGCAACTGGCGGATCACGTCGCTCGCGGTGTTGCTGCGGTCGTCGCGTGGCTTCAGGTTGATCAGCATGCGCCCGCTGTTCAACGTGATGTTGCTGCCGTCCACGCCGATGAACGAGGTGAGGCTTTCCACGTCCGGGTTCTTCAGGATCTGCGCGGCGAGTTCCTGCTGACGCTCGGCCATCGACGCATACGAGACCGACTGCGGTGCCTGCGTGATTGCCTGGATCACGCCGGTGTCCTGCACCGGGAAGAAGCCCTTCGGAATGTACACGTACAGCACGCCGGTCAGTACCAGCGTGAGCACCGCGACGAACAGTGTGGAGCGTTGCCGGTTCAGCACCCAGGTGAGCGCGACCGCGTAGCGGGCGATCACCCAGTCGATCGATTTATGGGCCTTCGCTTCGAAACTGTGGCTTTCATGCGGCGGCGTGTGGCGCAGGAGCTTCGCGCACATCATCGGCACGAGCGTGAGGGAGACGATCGCCGAAATCACGATCGTTACGGCCAGCGTGATCGCGAATTCGTGGAACAGGCGTCCCACCACGTCACCCATGAAGAGCAGCGGAATCAGCACGGCGATCAGCGAAACCGTCAGCGAAATGATCGTGAAGCCGATCTGTTTCGAGCCTTTTAACGCGGCTTCCAGCGGCGACTCGCCTTCTTCGACGTAACGCGCGATGTTCTCGATCATCACGATCGCATCGTCCACGACGAAGCCGGTCGCGATGGTCAACGCCATCAGCGACAGGTTATCCAGCGAGAAACCGCACAGGTACATCACCGCGAGCGTGCCGATCAGCGAGAGCGGCACCGACAGACTCGGGATGATGGTCGCGTAGACGTTGGCGAGGAACAGGTACATCACCAGCACCACCAGCACGACCGACATCAGCAATTCGAACTGCACGTCGCGCACGGAAGCGCGGATCGTGGTGGTACGGTCGGTGACGATTTCCACGTTGAGCGCGGCGGGCAGCGACTGTTGCAGTTGCGGCAGCAGTGCCTTGATGCTGTCGACCACCTGGATCACGTTCGCGCCCGGCTGACGCTGCACGTTCAGGATAATCGCCGGTGTGTTGTTGACCCATGCACCGAGCTTGGTGTTCTCCGCACCCTGCACGATGGTGGCGACGTCCGTCAGCATGACCGGGCGGCCGCCCTTGTACGCGACCACGGCGCTCTTGTAGGCGTCGGCGTCGGTCAGTTGATCGTTCGCGTTGATCGTGTAGTTGCGGGTCGGGCCGTCGAAGTTACCCTTCGGCGTGTTGACGTTCAGGTTCGAAATCGTGGTGCGCAAGTCGTCCAGATTCAGACCGTACGCGGCGAGCGCACGCGGGTTCGCCTGAATTCGCACGGCCGGACGTTGACCGCCAGACAGGCTCACCAGACCCACACCCGCGACCTGCGAGATCTTCTGCGCGAGACGCGTGTCGGCCAGGTCTTGCACCTGCGTGAGCGGCATCGTCTTCGAGGTGATCGCGAGCGTGATGATCGGTGCGTCGGCGGGATTGACCTTCGCGTAGATCGGCGGCGCGGGCAGGTCGGACGGCAGCAGGTTGCCCGCGGCGTTGATCGCCGCCTGGACTTCCTGCTCGGCGATATCGAGCGGCAGATCGAGGCTGAACTGCAGCGTGATGATCGACGAGCCGGCCGAGCTTTGCGACGACATCTGATTCAACGACGGCATCTGCCCGAACTGGCGTTCGAGCGGCGCGGTGACCGACGAGGTCATCACGTCCGGGCTCGCGCCCGGATAGAAGGTCTGCACCTGGATCGTCGGATAGTCGACTTCGGGCAGCGCGGAAAGCGGCAGAAAGCGCAGCGCGACGAGACCGACCAGCATGATCGCCGCCATCAGCAGCGCGGTGCCGACGGGGCGCAGAATAAAGGCGCGGGATGGATTCATGCGATAGTTGCCGTGCCTTTATTGCGAGGCTTGCGCCGCGTGATTGCGATGATGTCCATGCGCGCCGGATGCGCCCGAAGCGGCAGCCGCGCCGCTTGCCCCGCTCGCACCACGCGCGCCCGAAGCGCTGCGCGGCTTGTCGGCCGGAATCGTGATCTTCGCGCCCTCCTTCAGCCGGTCCGAGCCGTCGATCACGACGCGCTCGCCGACCCGCAGGCCGGATTTGATGCTGGTGCGTTCGCCGTCCACCGGACCCACCTTGACCGCACGCACCGTCACCGTGTTGTCCGGCTTCACGACGTACACGAACTGACCCATCGAGCCGTTCAATACGGCCGGCGTCGGCACGATCACCGCGTCCTTGATCGTGTCCACGAGCAGGCGCGTATTCACGAACTGATTCGGGAACAGCCGGTTCTTGTCATTCTGGAAGGTCGCGCGCAGTTTGACCGTGCCGGTCGTGGTGTCGATCTGGTTATCCAGGGTTTCGAGCGAGCCGCCCTCGAGCGAGGTGGTGTTGCTGCGGTCGTACGCGGTGACCGAGAGCTTCGCGCCCGTTTGGGTCTGCTGGATGATCTGCTGAAGGTTGTCTTCGGAGGTCGTGAAGATCACGCTGATCGGCTGCAACTGCGTAATCACGACGATGCCGTTGGTCAGGCTCGGTGTCACGTAGTTGCCCGGATCGACCTGGCGCAAACCGACGCGCCCCGACACCGGCGCCGTGATGCGCGCATAGACGAGGTCGAGCTTGAAGGTGTCGACGTTTGCCTGGTCGGACTTCACCGTGCCTTCATACTGCCGCACGAGCGAGGCCTGCGTATCGACCTGCTGGCTGGCGATCGAGTCTTGCGAGAGCAGCGTCTGATAGCGCTTCAGGTCGAGGCGGGCGGTTTGCAACAGCGCCTGGTCGCGCGCGAGGGTGCCTTGCGCGTTTTCCAGCGAGATCTGATAGGGGCGCGGGTCGATCTGGGCGAGCACGTCGCCCTTCTTGACCATCTGGCCTTCCTTGAAATACACGTCCTGCAGCACGCCGCTCAACTGCGGCAACACGGTGACGTTGGCGAGCGGCGTGACCGTGCCGAGCGCGGTCAGCACCACGGGCATCTCACCTTGTGCGGCGGTCGCCACGTGAACAGGCTGCGCCATGTTGGCGAGGCCGCCAGGGCCACCACGGCCCGGGCGGCCGCCGCTCGCGCCGCTCGCGCCGCTTGCACCGGCAGCCCCGCTCGCGCCGCCGGGCCCGCCCCACGGATGCCAGCGCCACAACACGGCCCCAAGGATGACCAGCGCCGCAACGATCAGCGCGATGTTGCGCCCGCGATGGCTTTTTGCTGCGACCGGCGTGTTCCCGGGACCGCCGACAGGCTTCCCGGTGGTGGACGGTTGCGAACCGGGTTGAGAAGCCGGGGCGGCAGGGCGTGTGGTTTCCGAATGCTTTTGTTGTTCGTCCATCGGTTCGGTCTGGTGGCTGGCTTTGATGTGAGCCGCTCGTGCGTTTGTGCCGCTTCAACAGTTCGGCGGACCGGCACGCAGGCGGCATGACAGGCGGATTCGACAGCGGGCGCGCCGCAAATGTTCAGCGCGATGCTACCCGAGGCGCGGGACAACGATGTTAACGCAGTGCGGCATCATGGCAGCTCGGCGGGACGTTATCGAAGGGTGATAGCGGCAAGCCGGGCGAGCGTCCGCGACGGGAATGCGTGATCCTACGTCGCAGGCTCTGTAACAGTCCACCCGTGTATTTTTCTTTTGATTACGAAGGTTACAGTGCGAGTGGAGGGCGGCTGGAAAATGCCGTGGCCGCCGACCGGCGAGCGCGTGCGCGTTTCAGTTGTCGAGGCGGCGTCCAGGCGTGCCGCCGATCTCGAGAACGATCTTGCTGATGCATTCGAGCAGGGCCGGCGCCGCACGTGAGATCAGCCAGTCGCGCGGACACTGATCCGCGGAGCCGCCGCAATTGACTGCGTAGCGCTCGCCCGAGGGGCCGGTGAATCCTGATGCGATGGCGTTCAAACCGTCGTACCATTCGCCCGTGGCGATCGCGAAGCCTTGCTCCGCGGTTTCCCGTAATGCGCTCGTCAGACGGCTGCTGACGTGGCCCCAGTCGTCGCCTTCGGCGGCCTGCAGGCCGATCAGCAATTTTTCCCGTTCCGGTTCGGCAAGCGCCGACAGATAGGCGCGGCCGACTGCGGTGCGGCTGAGGTTCATGCGCGAGCCGATTTCGAGGCGCGATACCAGCACCGCCGAACGTGGCCGGATCGCGTCGATGACCACCATGTCGAGGCGGTCGCGTACGGCCAGATGCACGGACAACGCGGTGCGTTCGGCGAGTTCGATGAGGAAGGGGCGCGCCCGGGCCCGGATGTCGAAGTTGCGCAGAAAGCCGTTGCTCAACTCCAGTACAGACGAGGTCAGCACGAATCGCTCGCTGTCGGGCAAGCGGAACAGGAAGCCTGCGCCGACCAGCGTGGCGGTAATGCGCGAGACGGTGGGCTTCGGAATGCCGGTCAGCTCGGTCAACTCGCGGTTGCTGAGCGGCGCATCGGCCGCGGCGATCGAGCGCAGCACGGTCAAACCACGTGCCAGCGCGGTGACTTCGTCGCCCGAGCCGTCTTTGTCTTTGGCTGGGCCTGCGGCAGTTCGGGAGGACGTGGGTCGGGTCATGTCGTTTTTCTGGAACTATATTTCAGTTTTCTGTTCGCTTGCCTGTCAGCAACCGATCCGCAGAGGTGCGGCGGAGGCCCCAAAATGGGGCGCGAAGTGCATTTTTCGTCGGAAGATTCATTGTATCGGAATATTTTGCCGAGACGAATGAGGTCTCTTTAGATTTTGCTTGACTTAGTCAGCATAACCATAAAAAATGGAACCTCATTTCGAAAGACGGTTTCAGGTTCTGCATTTTGAAATTCTGAACCAACCGTGGTCCGCGGAGTGTCTGGTCGAGTACCTCTAACAGTCCCCCGTAGCAGTCCACGCAGTGTCTGTCTCGAGTCCGGCGTCCAACATCGCGCACCCGTCCAACTTTCGAATACCGTCTCTCAGGTTCTAGCACGGCCCTCGGAATGGCTAGAACTTTTTAAGGCGTCACGGAAACGTGACGCCTTTTTTTTGTGCTATCGGCGCACATCAAAGTCTGCGGCATTCATAAAACGCCCCTTTGCGTGCAACAAAGTCTGCAGGTTTTGGATTAATTCTGCTGCGCGGCAGCAATTCTGGGTCTTTGCCATCACCCTCGATGGTCAATGTGCGGTCCGTCAGTCTGAGCCGACTTTCCCGTTCAGAAGATACTTAATTCGCCCTACGGTGGTTTCTCTTGCCAGTATCAAACCAGTAGTTGCCAGGTTTCAACGCCTACCACCCGCGCCAATGCGTCCAAGGTATCGAGCGTTGCTGCGACCGTCTTGCTTTCAATCTTGTAGGCATAGACGCGTCCGAGACCTGCCGAAGTTGCGGCCTGTTCTTGGGTCAGGCTCAGCCGAAGCCTAAGTCGTTTCAGATTTTGGGCTACCGAGTCGCCAAGCGGCCGCTCGGCGTAGTCTCCAGGCGCTTCCACTGGGTCAGATGACAACGGAAGGCAAGGGTCGACGTCCAGGGCAATGGCAAGCCGGTTGACTGTATCCAGGCGGACATTTGCTGCCTGATTTTCGATATTGGTAACGGTATGCACGCCCAATCCGGCGGCGCGGCTGGTGCCATCCTGTCCGCCCTCATTTAAATGGCGCGGACCATCGCCGCTTCCTCGACGGCGCGAGTTCCCGAAAGCGGCGCCGTCCTTCCTCGCTCCACCGTCAGTTGCCGCTCCCTTGCGTCTACAAAGGGTCCACAATCCAACTCACCATTCTTGGACTCTATGTCCAAGCACCCCCAGGCACCTTTTTGCGAGCAGTCTAAAATTTCACCGGCAGCGCCTCGGCGTGTCACAGGTGACGCTCACCCTCAGCTAGCTTCGTCACTGAACTGGGGAGCAGGAGTCGGAGGCGAACGCTGCGAGACAATTAGGTCGCACAAATCACCACTCCTTGTACGATATTTAGAATAATCGCGCGCTGGCTTAGGTGCTCGTCGGCGCTTAATGCATGGATTGCAGAGTAGCAAGCCAAATTGACCCATCCAGCTACATTTTCTGCGCACTTTCCCATACCTTTGGTAATGCAAGGCGACTATGTAGGGTTTGCAGAAAAGAGGCTTCAAAAATGGGATGCTCGCGACGCCAGCATTGGCGCGGGCTTGCGGCCGACATCAGCGCAATATCGAGGTGTTCGAAAGCGTCCGACCGCTACTCTTAAGACATGCGTTATAGGGAATGTCCCAGGTTAGGTGCATTACGCACCCTGAGGTTGCAATCATCGACGTGGGGATGCCGGAAATAGGCGGCTTCGAAGTCGCACGCGCAGTTCGACTTGAACGAGCACTCGACGACATCGTGCTCGTGGCGCTTACGGGCTATGCATCCGAATCCGACAAATCGAGGGCTTTGGCGGCCGGTTTCGATTTTCATCTGACCAAGCCCCTTTCGCTCGACATGCAGTACATCCTGGCGAAACGTGCCGACGGTACGCTGCGGGGCATTGTCTAAGGTCGGCGCGCCCTTTGTCGCGAGTTTTAGGGCTACAAAAAGTCGGCTGGACTTAGGGGGCATAGGCCCGAGCGGGCGGAAACGCGTCTACCACCTGCCGCATCTGCAGCCAAAGGAGGAGTTCACATGCAAGAGTTTGAGCGTATCAAGGTCCTGTTCGTTGCCGGGTTTGGACCAATCGTCCGCGATAAAATCGCGGGCCGAAACTTGTACGGTGAGACGTTCAACATCTCATTCAAGGAGGAGCCGGGCGGTTAGCTGCATACTGAGGCTCTGAAAGGAGTTCAGAGTTTTGCCTTGTGGCCGCTCGAGCAGGCGGCACAGTCCTGCTTTGGCAAAGATTCCTGGCCGGACAACACGCCCGTTCCCCAGGCATGGCTCGAATTTGATGTCGAGGACGTTGAAGGAGCAACCGCGGAACTGGAATCGCGAGGCTATCGAATTCTCATCAAGAACAAGAAGGAACCCTGGGGTCAGACGGTCACACGATTTCTTTCTCCGGAAGGACTGCTGGTTGGCCTAACAATTACTCCGTCGATGCGGCACTCGTGAATATCACGGGGACCCGTGGTTTCCAGATGTCCGTTTGACCCGAACCAGGGGTGACGATGGAAGTGCCGTGTTGCGGATACTAACCGCTGGATAATTCGGCTGATGGAGCCGCAAGCCTGGTGCATGTGGTCACCCAAACGAATGGGTGCGTTAATTTTCTGAGCCTGCGGCTCCACGACTTAAGATAATGCTATTGCTGCCGCGACCGGTTTCGATAGTGACGACGCGCGTGGGTCTGCTCATGCACCAGCACCGCCGGTTGGGTCCGGACGGAGTGGCGTCTGCAGGAGCGGCGACGGCCCCCACATCTCGACCTTGAAATTGGTCGCGAAGGTCCGTAGTTCTTGCTCCAGCGCGCGCCATGGCCCGTCTGCGAACGTCGCCCAGTCGATTGTAGACCTCCAGCAGGTGGTCGTTCGAATCTGCGGGGCGCCCAGCATATTCCGGTTCGCGCGAAGTTCGACCAGACCTGGCTGCTGCACAATCGTTTCCGCCGCCTTCCTGGCCCATTCGGCGTAAGACTCCAGATTCACGCCTAGCTGCAGGTCGTACGTATTCGTCACCTCTATCATGGACGTCTCCTCACCGATGGAGTTGGGTTCCGGCAGGTACATGTCCACTGCCAGTTCGCCGGTATGGCAATGCGCCGCGTCTCTGATACTGCCTTCGTTCGCCCCAGCGGGTCAAGCAGCGCTTCCATGACAAAACATCGAACTTGCTCTCGGAGACGGCCGGAAACGGGACGCTTGGCTTCTCGTCGATTGATACGGACACGCTCGCATCCGCCCACGGGGGCAAGCCGCGGACGGCTGTCGTTCTGCTCGCTCATCTCGTTCTCTTTCGTCGTCGTGGCCGCGCTAGCTCGGCAGGTACGCCTGAAAGCCGCAAATCGCGCGGCACCGATGCCGCAGCGAGGATGAAAACCAATGCATCGCGCTGCTTACTGCCAGCCACAGACATCGTAGTGCTTTTCCGTCACGAGCCTAAGCAATCAGCCTACGTGCCATGGCCCGAGCTGATTAAGGAGTGTGAGCACCTGACGAAACCTACCGAGCATCTGCCGGTCCGCTACGAGGTAAAGGCGTTTCCCGAAGAAGTGCTTTTTCAGGCATGGTGTACTCGCTTCGATAAGGTTTGAAAAGGAAAGCACGCTCCTTAAACGTCCGGGATACACGGCATAGGGACACCGAGGCTAAACCGCAGGCAAAGCGGGCGGCGCAGAGACAGAAGTCAGATGCGCCGCCGGCAAGACGAAAGATGCCGATATCACCAAAACCGAAGCACCACGGAGGTACCGAAACTCCAACTTGCGAGCGACCTGACCTTGGAATGGCCGCACGCCGGCAATTCTGAAAGGTCTTACTGGACAGTCTTTGTTGACATGCTGCTGTCTTCGGGGCGCATAGTGGACATGCTCATGCCACTCGTGGTGTCCGCGCTCTTGCTCATGTCGCCAGGAACCCGGTTCCACGGGCTCGAGACGGGCTCGCCGTGGTACGTCATCCCAGCGGTTGCGGCACCGTGAGCACCGCCGCTGCCATTTCCACCGTTGCCATTCCCGCCAGCCTGCGCAAACGTCGCGGCGCACGCGCAGAGTGACGCGACAGCGACACGCGCGAACAGAGCCCTCATCGTCAACTTGTCCATGGTATTTCTCCTGTGATGTCGACCCGTGCGTTAGCAGCGCCGAAGTCTCATATACCGCTAAAGTCTGACTGATTGCGCAGCGGCGGAGCGCAAGCAGCTACTCCCATCCGAACAGGGCAGACATTTGCTGCGTCCAGATGCGAGACATGTGAGTCAGTCGTGACTCAGCGCCGAAAATGACAACGCTGCGCTGAATTCGCACTTCTTGTCGTGCGCATTTGTCCTTTTACTTCGGCATCAGTACCTTATCGACCACCATGATGACGCCGTTGCTCTGGGTGACGTCGTAGGTCGATATGTCGGCAGTGTGACCACTGGCATCCATTACTACGATGTTGTGCGGGCCGTTTTCACTGAACGTCAGAAGCTCTCCATTGACTGTCTTCAGTTCCGCCTTGCCGCCACCGGCCTTGATGGCCTGGTCGAGCTTGCGGAAGTCATAACGTCCAGGAACAACGTGGTATGTCAGGATGCTGGTCAACGTCGCCTTGTTTTCAGGCTTCACGAGCGTGTCGACTGTGCCAGCCGGCAGCGCGGCAAACGCCTCGTTCGTTGGTGCAAAAACCGTAAACGGTCCTGGGCTCTTTAACGTATCGACGAGGCCCGCGGCTTTGACTGCAGCGACGAGCGTGGTGTGGTCAGCCGAGTTGACCGCGTTGTCCACGATGTCCTTGCTCGGATACATCGCCTGACCACCGACCATGACCGTGTCGCTGGCCGCAAAGGCGCCAGAGACGGCTGCTGACAGTGCGACAGCGACGAACATAGGCTTGCATTTCATGGTGCACTCCCCAGAGTTGCCACGCGTAATTGCACGGCTCTGACCGCATATACGGGGAATACTCGCGCCTGGATTCAAAAACGGTCTGCATCCCGACGATGTAGCCTGATGTGTCCCTGCCTTGGGCCCGTCTTCGGGGGAAATTGCATCGACAAAGCTGATCGATCACGGTGCACGACTTGAAGACGCGGATGCGTTGACGAGCAACGCACGGCGGTGCCGTGCTTCCGGACCTTAAGCGGGGCGACCGGCCAGCAACCGCTTCGCGGTGTATGAAAGAACGCGCTCATCACGCTGATTCAACACGTCGATGCGGCTCGTCACGACTGCACGATTGTTTTTGGATGTGGGTTTCACTTCCTCGACTTCCACTATCCCATAGATCGAATCGTTGACGAGAACCGGACCGTGAGCCTTTAACGTCAGATCCAGAAGTGCCAGACCGGTGCCTTGTATCATCGTCTGGAATAACAGTCCTTCGATCAGGCCGCTCGTCAGCGCAGCGGGGACCGCACGGCCACGCATGGCGCCGTGCTCGTAGTCCGCGTCGATGAAAATGGCCTCGAGCATGCCGGTCACCGAGATGAAATTGACAAGGTCGGTTTCGGTTACCGTGCGACGATACGTGCGAAAGCGCTGACCGGCCTGAATCTCCTGCCAGTAGAAACCACGCCCCAGCAGTTGGGCGTCTTGTAGGGAACTCATATTTACTCCGGATGGGTAAGTGACTGTCGATCCCGCCCGCAGTCGGTTCTGCGGGCGATTGTCGGTTGACGGGACGTCGCGTTCGAATAGCAATAACTTTGCTATCGGGGAAGCTGTACTAGAACCTGACGCGCAAGCCAGCGGTAACGGCGAGCTGGTATTTCGAATTGGAGCCCGTTGGACCGCCCACGCTGTCGATCGTTGCGGTCAGGGCATCGCCCAGGGCCTTCTGATAGACCGCGGCGACATACGTTGTCGTAGTTTTGCTAAGCAGGTATTGCGCCCCCAGGTTTATCTGCGCCCAACGAGGGTGGGTCCCATCAGTAATGTTAGCTATTTTCGAGGCACCACCTACCTTTCCGTCGCTGTAAATGAATGCGACGCCAGCAAGAAAGGCCGGGGTAATCTGGTACTTTGTGTTGGCCTCATAGTTCGAAAGAGAAAAGCTCGAATTGTCGACGTACCGCAACTTGGCCACTGTATATGCGAACCCCAGCGTCGCTGCGTCCAACTGGTATGCCACGCCTGCGCCGGTGACGTCCTGGGTCTTGACCGGACGTGCATAGAAGATATCGGTGACGCTCGTGTAATCGCCGACGATGGCGCCGCCAGTATTGCTTCCTCCCGTACCCCCGGCCGAAGGGCTTGAGAGGTGCAGGTGACCAGCTCCCAGCGTTACAGGTCCCGCTGCGTAGCTCGCGCCGACGCTCCATGCGCTATTGTTTGAGAAGCCGGTGCCAGCTGAACCGGCAGCCTGATTGCTGAAGGCGTATAACCCTCCGAAGGCCAGCCCACGATAGGTGGGACTGGTGTACTTGACGGAGTTGTTGATGCGGAAGGTGGTGTAGAGATTGTCGATGTCACCGACGTGCGCGCCATATTGAGTCGCCCATTGTCTGGAAGAAACAAAAGGTCCGACGAAGTCGACGACCGAGTCGTACTGTCTCCCGAAGGTCGCGGTCCCCAGATCCTTGTTGACCAGTCCAACATATGCCTGGCGGCCGAATAAACGTGAACCTTGCAATAGCGTGCCGCTGGCGACGCTGAAGCCGTTCTCGAGCACGAAGATGGCGGAATTGCCGCCACCCAGATCCTCGACCCCGCGAAAGCCCCATCGGGACGGGGCACCGACACCGGATGTTTCCTGTATTTTGCGGGCACCGATGGCTCCGGGCCGGCTGGCCACGTTGTTCACATAACCGATACCTGCATCAACCAGACCGTAGAGCGTCACGCTGCTTTGCGCGCAGGCCGATGCGCTAGCCAGTCCGCTGGTCGCAAGAAAAATCGCCTTCCTCAATTCCATGTATGTCCCCATCGAAGCGTTATAGGTAAATATTGATTCAGCAATGTGCCGTTGGTCTCCTGGCGACCTGAGCGGCGGAACGGCTCACTTCAAAAACCCGCGGTGCTGGCATTGCACTGCCTGACACCGCGCACAAATCGAGGCAGCACCCGGACGACCCTTCAGATCACCAGGTTTTCGCGTAACGCCGCGATTCGTTCATCGTCATAGCCCAGGACGACGCGCAGAACGTCAGTTGTATGTTCGCCAAGCTGAGGCGGGTGGATGAGCGCCTGAGGCGGCGTTGCGCTCATGTTGATCGGGTTGCGCACCACCTTCACGGTGCCGCCGGATGGGTGGGGCAGGTCGAGTTGCAGTCCGCGCGCCACCACCTGCTCGTTCTCGAATACCTCGCCGAGATCGTTGATTGGGCCGCAGGGCACGCTGGCAGCTTCGAGTGCAGCGATCCATTCATGCTTTCCGCGTACGCGGACCATCTCCGCGAGAATCGGCACCAGGGTCTCGCGATTGCGCACGCGCGCCGGATTGGTGGCGAAGCGCTCGTCGTCGGCCAGTTCCAGCCGGCCGCCGGCTTCGACAAATTTCCGGAACTGCCCGTCGTTGCCGACCGCGACGATGATCCAGCCATCGCTGGTCTGGAAGGTCTGGTAGGGCACGATGTTCGGATGCGCGTTGCCCCAGCGCACCGGCGGCTGGCCGCTGGCGAGGAAGTTCGAGCTAACGTTCGCGAGCATGGCGACCTGCACGTCGAGCAGCGCCATGTCGATGTACTGGCCTTCGCCGGTACGGTCGCGATGGGTGAGGGCAGTCAGCACGGCGACGCTTGAGTACATACCCGTCATCAGGTCTGTGATCGCCACCCCTGCCTTTTGAGGGCCGCCGCCAGGCAAGCCGTCGCGCTCCCCGGTGATGCTCATGAAGCCGCCTATTCCCTGGATGATGAAGTCGTAGCCCGCACGCTGCGCATAGGGTCCAGTCTGGCCAAATCCGGTCACCGAGCAATAGATGATGTCCGGCTTGATTTCTTTCAGCGAGGCGTAGTCGAGGCCATATTTCTTCAACTGGCCGACCTTGTAGTTCTCCAGCACCACGTCGCTGTGGGCGACCAGCTCGCGGACAATGCGCTGCCCTTCGGGCGTCGCGATATCCACGGTCACCGAGCGCTTGTTGCGGTTCGCGGCGAGATAGTAGGCTGCCTCGCGCGTATCTGCGCCGTCCGGCGTCTTCAGGTACGGAGGGCCCCAGTGACGCGTGTCGTCGCCGACTTCGGGTCGTTCGATCTTGATGACGTCGGCGCCGAAATCGGCGAGCGTCTGTGCGCACCACGGACCGGCCAGCACGCGGGTGAGATCCAGCACACGGATATGATTGAGAGCGCCCATAATTGGTAAAAATATAGTCGTTTAGTAATGCTATTAATTTGGTATGAAGCGTTGCGCAGCGAGTGTCAAGTGCCCGGGCACGGAAGCCGATTTCTGGACTTAAAGGGTTACGCCGGGTTGGCTAAAATCCGGCGCAACGATCGGTTCGCTACGGGGTAGTACGGTCGCGGGCGGCAGCATCATCCCTCACTGGAAAGGAGAGGCTGATTCTTACGGGAAGCAATAGGCAAGATCACAACGAGCATGACCGCGGCCAATGCTTGCATGCACGCAGCGGTGACAAAGCCACTTGTATAGGTGCCGGTAGCTTCCCGTACGTACCCGGTAAGCCACGGCGTCAGAAAACCTGCGAGGTTCGCAACCGAACTGATGAAGGCCACTCCGACCGTGGCCCCACTAGCCTTCAGGTACCGCATCGGAATCTGCCAGAAAAGAGAGATGCCGGCACCTGTGCCTGCGAGCGCGAGGGCGAGCGTCACAAAGGTGGCGGTGCGACTGCTGTGCCACACGAGTACCAGCAGAAGCAGGCTCGCGACGCTCACCACAGAGGCAATCGAGCAGTGGTAGCGGAGGTCACCATGACGGCTCGCGTATGTGCAGAATGCAATGTTGCCGACAGCGCCAAGAATACAGATGGCCGCGATAGCGTTGCCGATCGCTGTGTAGCCACCAAATCCCGCATCCCGCAGAATGGTCGGAATGAAGAAGCTCAGCGCCGTATTGGCACTGAGGATGCAAAAATAGACGGCAACCAGTACCCAGACAACCGGATTGGCAAGCAGCGGTCGCTGGTGGTTCACTTCCGCAGAGGCGCGTTTGCGGTCGCGAGCGAGGTCGGCCCCGATGAGCAGCCGTTCTTCAGGGGACAGCCAGGACGCTGTCTCCGGCCCATCGGAGAGGACAAATAGTACGAGGCAGCCCAGCAGCAGGGTGGGGGCTGCCTGCACCAGAAACATCCAGCGCCAGCCCGCAAGGGACAACACGCCGCTCATATGTTGCAGCACGAAGCCGCCGGACAGGCCTACGGCGACAGTCGAACAAATAGCGGCCGAATGGAAAATGCTGAAGTTTCGGGTTCTCCGTTTCGTTGGAAACCATAGATTCAGATAGAGAATTACGCCCGGATAGAAGCCAGCCTCGAACGCGCCCAGCAGGAACCGCAGAAAGTAGAAGAGCGGCGCGCTACGGACGAACATCATTGCAATGCTGGTGAGTCCCCAACCGATGGCAATCACGGAGATCGTTCGTCTTGCACCGAGCCTTTGCTGAACTGTCGTGCTGGGTATGCCGAACACCACATAACCGAGGAAGAACAGTCCCGCACCGAAGCCGTACACCGTTTCACTGAAGTGCAGATCGGAAAGCATCTGCAATTTCGCGAACGCGACATTGGCACGATCGACCCACGCGAGCAGCCATAGCAGGAAGAGAAGTGGAATGATTCTCCATTCCGAAGCCGAATAGGCGCGTCGTAGCGTGATTTCGGATGCGTCGCTCAAGGCGTTCGTATCGGCGTCATAGAGCGAGTTCATGAAGTGTCTCCTTGGTGATATGCCCGGATCTGTTTGGCCGGTGTCATGACAGTTTCAGTGCGGGAGCGGGCGTTGTTGCCCGCGTTTCCGCGATGGTGCAGCAACGGCTTCTACACCACCGTTCGCGCGGGCAGTACTGCTCCGCGGTTCTCTCCGAACCCGATGCGCGCAAATCCGGGCCGCTCACACCAACCCTTCATGACGACCGCATCGCCGTCCTCCAGGAAGCCGCGCGTTTCGCCATTGCCCAGAGCGACGGGTGTCTTTCCTGCGGCAGTGAGTTCGATCAAGGCGCCAGCCTCAGCGGCCGTTGGTCCCGAGATCGTGCCGCTACCGAGCAGGTCACCGCTCTGCAGATTGCAGCCACCAATGGTGTGATGCGCGACCATTTGCGCGATCGTCCAGTACTGGTGACGGAAGCTCGTGTGCGACAGCCGTGCGGCAGGTGCCTGACTTGCACGCTGCCGCTCGGACTCCAGCCATACCTCGAGTTGGATGTCGATACTCCCTTCGCTGCGGTTGGCGGGCGCATCGAGATACGTCAGCGGTTGAGGCTCGTCTGCGGGCCGCTCCCACGCATGACGAAACGGCGCCAGCGCTTCCATGGTGACGATCCACGGAGAGATTGTGGTAGCGAAATTCTTCGCGAGAAACGGCCCCAAAGGTGTCGATTCCCACATCTGTATGTCGCGAGCGGACCAGTCGTTCAGCAGGCAAAGGCCGAACACATGTTGTTCGGCACTCGTGACGGGAATCGGCTCACCCTGCTGGTTGCCAACGCCGATGAAGATTCCCAGTTCGAGCTCATAGTCCAACCGCGCACACGCGGATACCTCAGGCACGCTGTGCCCCGCAGCAAGTCGTTGTCCAAGCGGTCGCCGGACTTCCTCGCCGGATATTCCAATGCTCGAGACACGTCCGTGATAGGCGATAGGCATCCACTGAAAGTTTGGCGACAGTACCGGGTCAGGACGCAGCAGCTTGACGATGTTGCGGGCATGGTCGATCGACGTATAGAAATCGGTGTAGTCGCCGATGCGGGCTGGCAAGCTGTATTCGACCAGCGCCTGCGGAACGAGACACCGGCGCAGCACGTCGGTATCAGGCGTCGCCGACACGTTTCCCGCTGGCGCTTCGAAAAGCGCGAAGGCGGCGTGCCTCAAGGCTCGCCATGCGCCCGGGCCCATGGCGAAGAACTCGTTGAGCGAAGGTTGCGTGCAGGCGATGGCCGCCTGCATGGCGAGGCCGCTGAGGCAGCGTTCGCGAAGGAGGGCGGCCAGGTCGATGACCTGGTCTCCCAGCGCGATACCTGCGCGAAACGCCTCCGACTCTCCCTTGCGGCGAAAGATCGCGTAGGGGAGATTCTGCAGCGGAAAGTCGCAGTGAGGCTCATTGGCCGATGCAAGCCAGCTCTTGACAGCCGCATCGTGCGTACGGTCAAGGTTCATCGAATTCACCCCGCAGGCTCCGGCGGCTAAGCAGCACACGGCGTTGACGCAGTTCCTCGATCAAAGCGGGATCGACGTCGCGCTCGGCGAGTAACTCGACGTTGTGTTCGCCCTGGAAAGCAGGGACGCCAGGCGGCGGCAAGGTTGCGCTACTGAAGCGCCATGGCACACCCGGCATGCGCATCGTGCCGCCCGAGCGATCGTCCACCTGGACAATCGCGCCCCAGTCTTGCGCCCACTCAGATTCCGCGAGGTCATTCGTGCTGCGGACCACACCGACAGCGAGGCCTTGTTCGCTCACCTGCGCCTGAAGTTCCTCCAGGTCGGTGAAGGTGAGAATCCAGGCGCGGACTTCGCTCAGCAGAGCATCGAGGTTCAGGCGGCGCAGTGGCGCGGTCGCAAAGCGCGGGTCGAGCAGCAGATCGGTTCGACGCATCATGGAGCAGTAGCGGACGAACATTGGCGAGTAGATGGGACTCGCGGCGATGGTCAACTGACGTCCGTCCGGTAGCCTGAAGATATGGGATTCAGGCGCGCTCAGCGCCGGTGGCTCGCCCTGTGTGTCAATCCCGGACAGTTGCGCGCCAGCGCGCTCGTTGACCGCGAGCATGGTCGCGGCCATTGCGACATCGACGTGCTGTCCTTCCCCGGTGCGGTTGCGATGCTGGATTGCGGCGAGCACCGCAATTGCGGCATGCAGGCCGGTGTAGACATCCGCATGGCTGCAGGCATCGTTCTTGAGTTCAGAAAGCGAGTCGCCGTAGTGCTGTTGCAGAATGTCGGTCAGGCCGGTTTCCGCCTGCACCGTCGGGGCAAACGCGGGTCGGTTGCGCCACGGCCCGGTCTGTCCGTAACCGCTGATGGAAACGTAGACGATCGCCGGATTGAACTGGCGAACCTGCTCATAGCCAAGACCGAAGCGGTTGAGTGTGCCGGGGCGGAAATTCTCAACGATGACGTCTGCGTCGCGGCACATGTCGATCACGATTTCGCGTGCTTCGGGCCAGTTCAGGTCGATGCTGAGATTGCGCTTACCCGCATTCTGCTGCGCATAGTAGACCGACATCCCGTCAATGTGAGGCACGCCTCCGCGGCCCGAGTCGCCACCGGGCGGTTCGATCTTGGTCACGTCGGCGCCGAGATCGCGCAGTGTTTTGGTACACAGCGGGCCCGCGAGCACGCGTGTGAAGTCGATGACTTTCAGCCCGTCGAGTGGTGCGTTCATGATCAGTTCCCCTCGAATACTGCGGAGCCCGGACCGGTCTTCGCGAAGGACTGCAGACCGCGCTTCTGGTCGGCGCTTGCCCACATCATGTTGTTCACCTCGGTCTGCTGTGCATCGGCACCTTCGATGCCACGGCGCGCCGAAAGATTCGCCAGTTTCTTGATACCGCCCAGGGCGACTGTGGGGCCGGCTGCAAGCTGGCGGGCCCATGACATCGACACATTCGGTAATTCGGCCTCGGCGACGACGAGGTTGATGGCACCCCAGCGTTCGAGTGCTGCCGGATCGTGACGCCGGCCGAACATTGCCATTTCTTTGGCGCGTGCCACGCCCACACGCTGCACGACTCTCTGAACGCCGCCGAGCAGCGGCAACAGACCGAGAGACGCTTCAGCCATACCGAAGAAAGCCGTGTCGGCCGCCAGGATCATGTCGCAGGTCAATGCCAGTTCGAAGCCACCGCCGAGCGCACCGCCATGCACGGCCGCTACCACAGGGATGCGGATATTCTCGAGGGCATCGAGCAGCGCCTCGAGGTTAGTCTGATCGCGGCGTCGCCCGCCCGCTGCGAATGCTGTCACGTCCGCGCCCGCGCAGAAGTGGCGCATGCCGCTACGTAGGAGAATCGATCGGCACCCTTCCTCGACGGCTCTGCTGTATGCGGCGAGCAGTTCCTGAATAAAGATATCGTCGAGCAGGTTGTGGGGCGGTTTTGCCATGGTGACGACGCCGACGGCGCCGTCTTTTTCAAAGAAAACGATGCTCATGTCTTATCCTGCATGTTGGTCCGGTGGGTTGCCGGACGAATTGTTACGAAGACTGTAAAAAAATATAGGAATGCGAAATACAAGGTATATGCCTACCTTGAGAGCGTGTCAGGCCAGGCTGGTTTGCCGTTTTCAACGATCTGGCTGTGCGTTCCGCGCCTACGCCGCGCTAAAACGGTCCATGCCTTGTGCCGTGCGAATCAATGACTCGATCCTAACACTGATAAGTTGGTTTAAAATTAGGGTATTCCCGATGCTGGGGGAGAGGAGAGTGCGATTAGCATGTGCGCCGGGATATCGGCAAGCGGCGTGCGAGGCGTGTTGCGAAGCAGATTTGTACTTTTAATAGTCTGACCACTTTCATGGTGCCATCGTGAATTCAAAAGCATCGACTGACGTGTCCGTGCCCTATCACCACGGAAATCTGCGTAATGCACTGATTGCAGAGGGGCGTCGCGCTTTGGAGGAGATAGGCGTCCACGAACTCAGTCTGCGCTACCTGGCACGTAAAGCAGGTGTGTCGGAGGCGGCGCCTTCTCACCATTTCGCCGGCAAGGAAGGCCTGCTGGCTGCCATTGCAGCAGATGGCTTTCGCGATCTCGCGGCGCTGCGCGCCACAATAGCGGCATCCGACGAGACGGCGCTTTCGAAGGCATATCGGATGATGAGAGTCTATGTGGAGTTTGCCCAGCGCTATAACGGGTTATTCGAATTGATGGTCGGTCCTCGGATCGTCGCGCGCGATTCTTACCCGGAGCTCAGCACGGAGATCACGAAGTCGTTCCGGCTTTTCGCTTCGTCTGTTGAGCAATTTGCGTTGGAAAAGCAATGGGAAGAGCAATCGCTGACGCTCGTCACCCATGCTGCCTGGAGCGTGGAGCACGGACTCGCGACGCTGATCCTCTCAGATCGCATGCCTCGATCCGATAAACCGCTTTCAATCGATCAGGTGGTGGAGTTTTCAATCAGCATGTTCCTCAGTGCGGTTGCGGCAGGCGCATCGAGTCTCGAAGATGTCATTCGGCAACTCCCCGACTCGGAGACCGCGCCAAAGTGGGGGCTGAAGTCTGACCTGTGAATATGGCTCGGGGGAGCAGCTATAGTGGGTCGATGTTCGGTGATTCTTCCCAAACCACTTCCGTGCTCCAGTTGCGAATCAGTCTACGGGGCGTCAGCCCGCCGGTCTGGCGGCGCCTGCTGGTTCCCGAGCAGATTACGATCGCGCAACTGCATCATGTGATGCAGCTCGCCATGGGCTGGAACGACGCACATCTGCACCAGTTCGTCATTCGCTGCTGGCGTTACGGCGGGCATCCCGACGGCGCGCTGCAGTTCTTTGACGGTCCAGACACCCTGTCACTGGCTATGCGCACACAACAAAGTGTGCTCGCAGATCTCGCCATAAGCCTCGAGCTATCTGCAGCTCGCAGATTCAGTTCCAATGCGGCATAGTATTAGAGTTAGTGATACTGACTTGTGACATGCTGTTTTCCTGAAGTCGTCACCATACACTGGTTTCCAAGGTGCAGTCTGATTGAGCACCAGAACGAGACAGGAGACGATTGTGAACAAACAGGTGTTGCTGGAGGATTTACCGCTCCGCCCCTTTCACATAGGGGTGGCTTTCAGCGGAACAGGCGGGCAGTTCAGCGATGGTTTTGTGCTGGGGATTATCGGCATTGCCGTCAGCATGGCTGCCGGTCCGTTACATCTCAATGCCGTCTGGATGGGGTTGCTTGGAGCGGCGTCGCTGGCGGGGCTCTTCTTCGGCAGCATGCTGGCAGGCCCGATTGCGGACAAGTACGGCCGCCGGACGATTTTTGCGTTCGACATGCTGCTCTTCGCGGTCGTCTCGGCCGCTCAATATTTCGTGACGTCACCCGCACAGTTGCTGGTGTTGCGCCTCGTGCTCGGGTTCATCCTCGGCGCCGACTATGTGGTCAGCAAATCCCTTGTGACGGAGTACTCGCCGCGCCGCTATCGCGGACGTCTGCTTAGCGTGCTCGCTGCGGCGTGGGCAGCGGGGTATGTTGGTGCCTATCTTGCCGGCTTCGCCATGCGGGACATCGGCCCTGACGCATGGCGGCTCATGCTTGCCGCGAGCGGAATTCCGGCCCTGCTGATTCTTCCGTTCCGCCTCATCGTGCCTGAGTCGCCGATGTGGCTCATGAAACGTGGACGTGGCGACGAAGCGCTTGCGATCATCCGTCGCAAGTTCGGCCCTGACGTCATGCTTTCTAAGCCGGCTGGTGCGTCTCAACAGCATCGCGGCGCCTGGTCGGAGCTGTTCTCGCCGCGTTGGCGCAAGAACACCATCGTTGGCTGCGTCTTCTACACGTGCCAGGTCATTCCGTATTTCGCGTTGGGCACGTTTTCGCCGAAGGTTCTCGAGGCGCTGCAAGTAAAAGACAAGTTCGTGGGCGGCCTCGTCTACAACATCCTGCTCTTTGCCGGCGCCGTGATTGGCCTGTTGCTCATCGATAAGCTCTCCCGTCGCACGTTCCTCATCGGGACCTTCTACTTTGCGGCGCTTGCTTTGGCTGTGCTCGCCTATGCCAGCTTTGGACCCATCGGCACGATGCTGGCGTTCGGCCTCTTCGCATGCATTCTCTCGGCTGCGGCGAACCTCGAATTTGTCTATCCGCCCGAACTCTTCCCGACGCACCTTCGAGCATCTGGCGTTGGCCTCGCGGTCGCCGCGAGCCGCTTCGGTTCAGCCATCAGCACGTTTCTGCTGCCGCTCGCCGTTCAGCACGTCGGCATTCACGCTTCATTGGGTGTCTGTGTCGCGGTGCTGCTTTTCGGCGGAGTCTTCTGTCACATGCTGGCGCCCGAAACAGGTGGGGAAAGCCTCGCGGACGTAAAGTCCGACTCCGCAACCGATGACCAACCGATAGCTGAAGAGCGACATGACGCATCCATCGCTACCTCAGCGTTGGGTAGCAGCAAGCCACGCATCTGATGCCCTTTGGAAGGCAGCGGCCCGGACGCGTGAACATAAGCCAGTACGCTTTTATCAGGACACGCCATGTCGCCGAACAAACCAATCGATATGCATGCGGTACAGGTCTTTGTCGCCGTGGCGGAAGCGGGAAGTATGTCTTCGGCGGCAACCAGGTTGGGCATATCTCAATCAGGCGTGTCGCAAATCATTCGGCAACTCGAAGAAGAACTGGGCGTCGTGCTGGTGAACCGCACGACCCGGCCGCTGGCGCTAACACCCTTTGGCATCGCACTTCGGAACCGGGGCGCCGTGTTAAGCGAAGAGATTGCCAATCTGAAGGCACAGGTAGTCGAAGCCGGACGAGGCATCAAACCGGAATTGCGTATCGGACTGGTCGATTCGTTTGCGTCGACTTGCGGCTCGGTTTTCACCAAGAACCTGCTGGGGAAAGTGTCGCAGTTGTCGATACGTACCGGTTTGAGTCCCCAGCAGGGTGAAGCGCTTCTGCGCCGCGACCTGGACCTGATCGTCACGAGCGACCCGCTGGCTGACGCCAATGACGTGGTCCGGTACCGACTCTTCTCGGAGCGCTACTTTGTTATCACGCCGAGGGAGCTAAGAAAGCCTGTGCGAACCATCGAGGATGTACGCGCGCTTGGCAGCAGCTTACCCATCGTCCGGTTCAATCGCACATCACAGGTTGGATTGCAGATCGAGCGGTATTTGCGGCGGATTGAAGTACGGCTTCCAAACCGGCTTGAACTGGACAATGCCGATGCTTTGACCTCGATGGTTGCGGAAGGAATTGGATGGGCCATCACCTCGCCGATGTGTCTTCTTCAGGGTGTCACGCATGCGGGCAACGTTGCGACCCATGTGGTTGAAAAGTTGGGTCTCGAGCGCTCTCTTTATCTGGTAGCGCGCCGGGACGAATACAACGCTTTTTTTGATGATGCGTGCGAGACAGCGCGCGAAGTAATTGAAACATCATTCATGCCGAGGCTGAAAGCTCTCGGCGGAGAAATGGAGAAACTTATTACCGTTGGCGAAAGGAATTCTTATGAATAAGCTTACTCAAGGTGAACAGCGAGTTGAACGTGACTATGTCGGCGAGGTCACCATTCCCGCTAACAGGCTGTACGGCGTGAACACGGTTCGTGGCGTTGAGAACCTCACGGTTTCATCCCTGAATATCGCTCACTTCCCGCAGTTTCGCGACGCTTTCGCCCGGGTCAAGTGGGCGGCAGCTTTGGCCAACCGCGACAACGAAGTACTCACCAAAGAGCAATGTGAGGCTATCGTCAAAGCTTGCCAGGAAGTCATCGAGGGGCACTTCGACTCTTCGCTCGTGGTCGACCTGATGGAAGGGTCGGGCGGGACGTCCACCAACATGAACTTCAACGAGGTCATCGCCAATCGCGCCCAGCAGCTATTGGGTCACGCTGCCGGAAACTACGAATTGATTCATCCAAATGACCACGTCAACCAGTCCCAATCCACCAACGACGCCTATCCAGCGGCGTTGAAAATTGCGACATACGCTATGCTCGAACCGTTAATCAAAGAGGTCACGCAGCTTGCAGCTCTCTTTGATAGCAAAGCCGCCGAGTTCGCCGACGTGCTGCATCTGGGCCGCACCTGCCTGCAGGACGCCCAGCCGATGCGTCTGGGCCAACTATTCGGAGGCTATGCGTCTCTGACAGCCCGTTTGGCAGAGGAACTCGTGGCAGTCCGCGACAAGCTCCGAACACTGCCTCTGGGGGGCACCGCGATTGGCACCGGCTTCGGTGCTCCCGCGGGTTATCGTGCCGCCGTGTACACGCACCTTGGCAGCATTACAGGCGTGGAATACCAGGCACCGGGAAATTCGTTCGATGCAATGCAGAACATGGATGTGTTCTCGCGCGTTTCGGCTGAGCTTCGTACCTGTGCTGTATCCCTCGCAAAAATCGCATCTGACCTGACAGTCCTGTCCTCGGGCCCTGTCGGCGGCCTCGGAGAGTTGAAGCTGCCGGAAGCGCAGGCCGGGTCGTCCATCATGCCGGGCAAGGTCAACCCTGTCCTGCCGATGGCAATCATTCAGCTAAGTTTTGCGGTTGTTGGAAATGACGTTGCAGTTGCGCAGGCCGTGCAGTACGGCGAACTGGAAATCAACCATTTTGAGCCCGTGGTCGCGTCGCGCGTTTTCGACAGCATTGCGCTGCTCACAAACGGCATTCAGCGTTTCTCGCAGAAGTGCGTCAAGGGCATCAAGGCGGATGTTGCGCGTAACGAGCAGCATTTGATGGAATCCATGGCAGTTGCCACGGCACTGGTTCCGAAGATTGGCTACGCCCGAGTCAGCAAACTTGCGCGCCAATCCGTGGCTGAAGGTCGCTCTTTGATTTCGATTCTGGACGAGTCCGGAGTGCTTTCCACGCAAGACACCATCACGGCAATCCGCAACGCGTCGTATCCGGTGTTTGACGCATAAGCGTTCGCTGCGAGCGAGGAGCGAGCAGACCTGGAGCCATTCCGGGTCTGCTCGCCCTTGACTCTATATGAACGGCAGCATGCCAGCAAATGACGAGCTACTGAACTGCGGTCGAAAGACAAGACGCGCTAAAACTTCTCTATCCAGGGTCGCAGTTCAACCTCCCATGTCCACGCACTACGATGCTGGCGATGGATATGGAGGTATTCCTTGGCGATGGCGTCAGGGTCCAACCATTTGTCCTCATGGCTGGCATCGTCCGCTTGAGGACGGCTGCTCGCAATGCCGCCGTCGATGACGAAATGCGCGACATGAATATTTCTCGGAGCGAGTTCTCGCGCCATACATTGGGCCATCCCTCGCAACGCGAATTTGCCCATCGCAAATGGCGTCGAACCAGGCAGCCCTTTCACACTTGCCGTAGCGCCGGTCAGGAGGATGGTGCCGCTGCCGCGCGCCAGCATTCGAACGGCTGCGGCCTGGGCGACTAGAAAGCCACCGACGGCGGTCACTTTAAGCGCGTCCTCAAGTTTCTCTGGGTCGATGTCTTCGACTGCCGCGCGGTAGCGGCCACTCGCGTTGTACACAACGAGGTCGGGCGCGCCGAATGCGTCTTCTACGCGGTCAAAAAGTGCGGTGACATCGTCCGGTTGACTGGCGTCGCAACGTAAGGGCAGAGCGCCCGTCTCGCCGACGAGGTCCGTCAGCTTGCTGGTATCGCGGGCAGCGAGCGCAACCTGCATGCCCTCTGCTGCGAACAGTCGCGCGAGCGAAGCACTCAATCCCTTTCCTGCGCCCACAATCAAAGCGGTCTCAGTTCGACTCACGGTTCCTCCGGATTCAACAGGGACTGGAACTGCCACGTATGAGCGAAGTTAGCAATTCCAGCGTGTGTGACTGCATCCGTATCCACACACCCTAACTTTTTAGCGGGGTGGGGTGCGGGATGCACGCTTCGTCATATTGTCTGCCGGCAACATGCCCGGCAAGGCCTCCACAAAGAAATCCGCTTGCAATGCGGCCCCAGCCTGCACGTCGTACTGTGCAAAGTCGCGCACACCGGCGGCCAGCAGAACTTCGTCGTCGAGGAAGAAGTTTCCTGTGCACTCTTTGGCCGGGCGCGTCAGGATGTAGTGGGCCGCGTCAGCGACTATCTCAGGCGTGCGACATGCTGCAATCATGTCCTTGCCGCCAATTTCATTTTGCACAGCAGCGGTCGCGATCGCTGTTCGAGGCCATAGCGAATTGACGGCGACACCCCGGTCTTTGAACTCGCCGGCAAGCGCCAGGGTGAACAGGCTCATTGTGTATTTGGCAATGGTGTATGCCGGAAAATCGCTAAACCATTTTGCGTCCAGGACCAACGGAGGTGACAGCGTGAGGATGTGCGGGTTCGGCGCATTGAGGAGGTGCGGCAGGCACGCTTGCGCGCATACGAACGTACCTCTGCCATTGACCCCATGCATCAGGTCGTACCGTTTGACGGGTGTGTCCAGCGTGCCTGTCAGTCGAATGGCGCTGGCATTGTTCACGAGGATATCGATGCCGCCGAACAAAGCAACGGCCTCGGCGACTGCCGCCTTCACGCGTTCTTCGTCGCGAATATCCACCACCAGCGGGAGCGCCTTGCCGCCGGCAGCTTCAACAGCCGCAGCCGCCGTGTGAATCGTGCCTTCGAGACGCGGGTCTGGCTCCGCGGTCTTGGCGCAAATCACGACATTGGCGCCGTCGCGTGCGGCTCTGAGTGCAATCGCGAGTCCGATGCCGCGACTGCCACCGGACATGAATAGTGTCTTGCCAGCAAGGCTCATGGTCGTCTCCTGATGATTTACAGCAGCATACGCTTCTGCCGTCATCGGCGCGCAGGGGAGCGCTGCAGCCTACGCGTCGCCGCAAACCTCCTCCAGCATAGGGATCCCCGCCAATCCGCGATGGGCTTTAGCGAGCGCCATTGTCTGGCATTTTGCAATTGTGATTTCACGCTATCGGTCTAGAAAAAAGATAGGCCAGATCTAAACTCCTATCGAAACTGTAGCGAGGTGAAGAAATGTTGAAGCTTATCGAAGGTGCGGTGTTGCTAGGTGCGCTGATGCTGTATTTGGTGCCCGCAATGATTGCAGACGCCAGAGACCGCGAAGACGCCTTTGCGGTGACCATGGTGAACATCCTGCTTGGATGGACCGTTATCGGTTGGTTCGCGGCGCTGATATGGGCGCGGCATCCGGTCAGCGATCGTCGTTTGAAGCAGTTCGCAAAACGGGCACAACGGGCGGTTGCACGAGTCACGATAGATGCCATAGTTGCTCGCGCTGAAGGCCGTGCTGGGTCAATTCCCTTGTTCAACCCGCGTTTGGTGCCGGTAGTGGCGCGCATCGCAGCAAGCAGCCGTTACCAACACAGAAGTTAGTCGGTGACGTGGGCCGAGCGTGAATGGACCGTGCTGACATTCGAGAGGTGGGCGCCGTATTGCGCCCGGCTTTCAGACTTGCTTGTTGATTGACCGGGGCGTCGACGCTCTAGTCAATCGAAGAAATTTTTCTGGAGATTGAAATGGATATGCCTGTTACCGAGGAGCAAGTTCGTACGCTTGCGTTCTATCTGTGGGAGAAAGAGGGAAGTCCCGAGGGACGTTCCCAGGAATATTGGGCAAAGGCACGGCAACAGCTAGGCGCAGATCGCGTGCTGGCAGAATCGGATTGAGATGTTAGTTCGGTGTGACCAGAGCTCCTAAGCGGAGGTCCACGTGCTCGGAACGTTGACGCTGTTCCACGTATTCAACCGGAAGGGAGGATAATTGGACGCGTCATCGAGCGCATCGTGAAACCGAGGGAAAGGAGCGACGACGTGCGAAATCAATCTACCGAATGGTCGAGCAACGACGTCCCGGCTGGTGACCGCACAGACGCCTGGCAGTCGGTGCTCAGTCACAGCTACAGGGAGTGGCAAGTCCCTCATCGTCTGCCTGCTACGTTCTACGCCCACGTCAAACATCATGATTTCGCGGGAGCCGGGATTGTCGAGACGGTATGCGACCCTTGCAAGGGTCAACGCACGCGAGGGCAAGTTCGCCACGATGATGAACTGTATGTCGGAGTGCAACTCACCACGGGTGGGCGCGAACGATTCAGGATTGGCGATTCAGGCGTGGAGGTCGCGTCCGGCGATGTAGTCGTCTGGACGACTGACCAGTCCATCGAGTTCGAAGTTCTCGAGCGCCTGCATAAGGTGACGCTGATGATTCCATGGTCGGTTATGCGGGAGCGGCTACCGGAACGCAAGCAGCCGCCGACAGGAGGCAAAATCGAAAGCCGCACAGGCGTCGGTTCATTGCTGGCTGTGCACCTGCTGGCCCTTTCAAATGAAATCGCAACACTCGACGAAAGCGTTCAGGGTTCCGTCAGCAGGTCTACGCTCGAACTGCTGGGTATCGCGCTATCCGGCCAGCAACCGTCAGCAACGTTCGACGCCAGCGCGGCGATGCTCAGACGTGTGCAGGACTTCATCCTGCAACATCTGCACGAAGACGACCTGAACCCGACCCGGATTGCCGAGGCAAATCACATTTCGCTGCGTTACCTGCACATGCTGTTTCAGCGTAGCGACATGACCGTTTCCGGGTGGGTTCTGGACAGGCGACTGCACGCCTGCAAGCAGGCGCTGACGGACCCGGCCTACAACCGGCAACGTATCTCGGAGATAGCGTTCCGCTGGGGTTTCAATTCAACTAGCCATTTCTGCCGGGCGTTCAAGGAGAAGTACGGCGCCTCGCCGGGTGATGTTCGCAGGACTGTGGGCGTTGGTTCGTTGGACGAGTTGACATGACAAACGCGGGGCGGAGCTAGCCTTTTCGCTCAATCCGCGTGCCTGTTGTTGCCTGCATGCACTTACACGTAATGCCCCGAACGCTCCAGAACTTCGATTTTGTAGCCATCGGGGTCCTGAATGAAAAAGAACCGGGCGAGCATCTCTTCGCCGCGCTTGAATTCCTTCACGGGCGTGGGATGGATACCGAGCTGCGTCATGCGCTCATGCTCATTTTCAAGCTCTGGGACGGCTACAGCGATGTGCCCATAGCCGTCACCGTGCGTGTATGCCGGCTCGCGGCCTTTGTTCCACGTCAGTTCAATCTCGAAGTCATTCTCTTCGTTGCGAAGATAGACCAGCGAGAAGTCGGGGAAATCAAGGCGGTGACTTGTCGACAGCCCGAGCGCGTCCTGATAGAACTGCAGCGAACGCTCAAGGTCGTGGACCCGCACCATGGCGTGAATGATTTTGGCCAATTTTTACTCCCTAGTTGCGCAATGCGCGACGCAGTTGCCGAGCTGCGCCGCGAGCGTTCAGTTAAACCGGGAAGCGACAGAGCGTCTCACCGCCGTCGATGCGGATGTGGTCACGGACGAGGTCACCGATAAGTCACGCATGAGTCAGGCCGAAAAAGACGTGAACGTCTGAACCGCAATTTTCCCGTCTCTAACGTAAAGGGTGTCTGTTGCGAGTGTGACCCACGGCTTTGCCTCCCAGGCGAGGTACGCTACGTTGCCGATTGTGCTCATGCTTGTAATCTTGAACGCCGGCCAGAACGCTGGGTCTGCACCGTCAAGAAATGCCTTGAAGAAGCTCGCGATCTCGTCGCGACCACGGAAGGTCCTGTCCGGCGTAACGATGGCGGAGCTGTCGTCGTAATCCTTGAGAATCTCCTCAACGCCTTGAGCGAACGCACCGAGATGATGGTCCAGAACCTGCTTGGTTGCTGTTTCTGCCTGTTCAGAGAGATCTGACATGTCGAGTATCCACGAGAGGAGCAACGGGATGTATCGGTAACGATGGTCGTTGCCGATACATGACGTAGACAGCAGTCCCTTCAGCCCGCGTATGCACGTTGGGCTTCGTCCCAGGTCACCACCACGATCGGCGTGCCATCTTCCTTGATGAAGGATAGTGGTCCCAGGAACGTCATGTAGAACTCGCTGTCGACCGGGAACGCGGTTTTGTCGTGACGAGCATTGGCAGACTCGTAACCGTACGCCGGTGCGACGACCGTGTCGCCGCCGTGCTCGCTACCACCGCGGACGTCCATGCGGCCCTTCGTCAGCAAATATTCGCCCGGCCCGACGTGAAAATGCGCGTTGAAGGACGAGCCTGCGGGGCAATCAAAAATTGCGGTCCATGCACCCATTTCGGGGGAGGCGTGAAGCATCTTCCAGCGGATTCCTCCTTGCGAGAGCGCATCCGGGAAGGGCTTCCACGGAATCTCATCGATTTGAACCGCTTCTTCGCGAACCTTTGGTTTGATGTCCATCGTCGTCTCCAGATTTCGCCAAACCGAATTCGAGTTCGGCGTGGTTTGTGGGTGAATCAACGATATCGCAGGAGAGCGCCGGAGGATTGCACGGTAGTGCAAGTCGAGTTGCCTGCCAGCGCACCGGAGGACTCAGAACGCGTCTTATCGGTTTAATTACAACGCGCTTCACGTCCGCCTTCTCGACGACTGCAACAGCAATGTCGTCCTCGACGCAGGATTTTTCGTTGTGTGCAAAAATCGGCGCGCGCGGCCTACGTCCATACGGTTTACGGCCCGTAACAAGGACAGTTGGCCGCATCGATAAAGGTGACGAGGAGTAGACAATTGATTCAGCGTATCTCTGCTTTTTTCACTCAGGTGGTGCATCGGGTGTTGCCCGATCCCCTGATTTTTGCCATTTTGCTTACCGGCGTTACCTTCGCGCTCGCGTTTGGTTTGACGCCGAAAGCGCCTGCCGACCTCGTGATGCTATGGGGCTCCGAATTCTGGAACCTGCTCGCATTTTCGATGCAGATGGCGATGATTCTTGTAACGGGACATGCGCTGGCTAGCTCGGGACCCGTCAAGCGAGTGCTTGTCGCGCTAGCGAGCTCTGCCCGGACGCCCGGGCAAGGGGTGATGTTGGTGGCGTTTGTGGGCGCCGTTGCCTGCGCCATCAACTGGGGATTCGGTCTCGTTCTGGGTGCGATGCTTGCGCGAGAGGTGGCCCGACGCGTCAAGGGAACCGACTATCGGTTGCTCGTGGCGAGTGCTTATATGGGTTTCCTGACCTGGCATGGTGGCTTGTCCGGCTCGGTGCCGCTCGTCGCCGCCACCAAGGGCAATCCGATGGAGAAGACCGTCGGTCTGATTCCGGTTTCGCACACTATCTTTACGGGCTACAACGCGTTTATCACCATCGGCCTCATTATTCTTTTGCCAATCCTGGCAAGACTCATGATGCCGAAACCCGAAGACGTGGTCACGGTAGACCCGGCGCTATTGCTGGACCCGCCGAGTGTAGAGCGCAAGCTTGCTCCCGACGCGACGTTCGCTGAGCGAATGGAAGAAAGCCGTGTACTGGCCATCCTCGTGGCAGCACTCTGCGCCGTCTTCCTCGTCATCCGGTTCATCAACAAAGGGTTCGCACTGGATATCGACACCGTCAACCTGGTGTTCCTCGCAGCGGGCATCGTTCTTCACAAGACCCCTATGGCGTATGCACGCGCGGTAGCGGCGGCAGCGAAGGGCGCGTCCGGCATCATGATTCAGTTTCCGTTTTATGCCGGTATCCAGGCGCTGATGGACCACTCGGGCCTGGCGGGCGTCATCACGAAGTGGTTTGTCGATATCGCCAACGTTCACACGTTCCCGCTGCTCGCGTTCCTCAGCTCGGCACTGATCAACTTTGCCGTGCCATCCGGTGGTGGTCATTGGGTCGTGCAGGGCCCATTTGTTATGCCGGCCGCGCAAGCGCTCGGCGCAGACCTTGGCAAATCTGCGATGGCGATTGCTTACGGTGAGGCGTGGACAAATATGGCGCAACCGTTCTGGGCTCTTCCGGCGCTTGCCATTGCAGGGTTAGGCGTTCGTGACATCATGGGCTACTGCGTCACCGCGCTGCTGTTCTCGGGCGTTATTTTTGTGGCCGGCATGTACCTGTTCTGACAAAAGGCGGCCCGTCTCGATGTGAGGGGGACCGCCACACCGTACGTCTACCCGTGGCTATCGACCCACGCTCGTGCCCAGTCAAGTCCGGCATGCTGGGCTTGCTCTTCGGTATCGAAATAGCCAAGGACGCCGGATGCTTCAACGAGCTTGTTGTTTCGAGTGATCGTGCCGCTCGCCGCGTACCGTTCCGGCTGGAGCATGCCTTCCTGCTGCAGGATGGCGTGCCCCCACACGCTATAGCCGTTGTAGCTCTCCAATTCCATCAGCGAGTGACCTCAGCCGACATGCCGCGAGAATCAACCCGAAGCACGTTTCCTTCGGGCGTGAATTGGCGCGGAATCTCCGACATATCGGGTTCGTCTGTCGGCGCGGTTTTCTGTATGTGGCTTTGCTTCGCCAGGAGCCTGGGTGCGGATGTCGGCGTGCGCCGGGCATGCACATTCACCGCGTGAGCACCGACGGGTCGATGAACCGCGAGCTTGCGTGCAGCGCCGACCCTATGGGGAGCGGTTGCACGGGCCTCCGGCGGATTCCAGACTTCAGTGTAGCCAGCCGCGTACACGGCCGGCGTGAGCGTCGCCATCAGTACGGCCAATCCAATACTTTTCACGCTTTCTCCTTGTCTGCTTTCCGTTGCAGCCACTCTTTGCAACCAAGCCCCTGTCCGACGCAGCCGCCATCGCAGCCGGGACAATAATGCCGGTCTCGTATGTCAGCGCTGACGTGCCAGACATTGTCGTTCGCTGGACTTGCTGTGCCTACAGCGGTGCCGTTTTCGCAGGCATAGAAGGCTGGCTCCCCAGATTTTCCGCGGCTGACTGCATCGTCAATCGCCTTGTCGCCAAAGGCTGAGCGCAATTCTGCGATGAAGGCGGCCATCTCAGGCATTGGATGGACGGGCCTGCGAACGCGTACATCCATGGGTCACCCTCGATTAAAAGTGCCAGTTCGTTGCTGTGAAATTGCGCCTGCGGTACTGTATAAATATACAGGTTTTTCGTGCGCCGTCCACCGGTACCGTTCCGGGACGCATGCTGCGCTATACTCATCCGATGGAAACGAACCCGATCTTGCTGAACCTGTATCGTTGGTGGCACGCCTGACCCAGGCGGCCCGTTTTCACACGTACATCTACAACGTGATGCCGCCAGTCCTGGCGGCATTTTTGTTTTTGCGCGCGCATGACTGGTGGTGTCCCCAAACACTGAGCTCACCATGTCACAGGCGAAACAACCCGTTATCCTCACCGGCGACCGCACGACCGGTCCCTTGCACCTCGGTCACTACATCGGCTCGCTGCGCACTCGCGTGCAGCTTCAAAACGAAGCGCAGCAGTTTTTGCTTCTCGCCGATGCGCAGGCGATGACGGACAACGTCGGCCGCCATCAGAAGGTGACCGACAACGTAATCGAAGTCGCGCTGGACTATCTCGCTGTCGGCATCGACCCTGCCAAATCAACTATCGTCATCCAATCGCAGGTGCCCGAACTCGCGGAACTGACGCAGTATCTGCTCAATCTCGTGACAGTTGCTCGCCTCGAACGCAACCCGACCATCAAGGCGGAAATCGTGCTCCGCGGTTTCGAACGTGATATCCCCGCGGGCTTCCTGACGTATCCGGTCAGCCAGGCGGCCGACATCACTGCGTTCAAGGCGACGCGCGTGCCGGTCGGTGACGACCAGTTGCCGATGATTGAACAAACCAACGAACTGGTGCGCCGATTCAACAGCACGGTCGACAAGCCGGTGCTGGTCGAATGCGAAGCGGTGCTTTCGCACGTCGCGCGGCTGCCGGGCATCGATGGAAAAACCAAGATGAGCAAGTCACTGGGTAACGCCATTACGCTGGGCGCGAGCCCGGACGAAATCACCAAGGCCGTGAACAACATGTACACCGACCCTAACCATCTGCGCGTCGACGACCCGGGCCAGGTTGAAGGCAACGTTGTGTTTGCGTTTCTGGATGCGTTCGAACCGGACGTGCCGATGGTCGACGAACTCAAAGCGCATTACCGCCGTGGTGGTCTGGGCGACAGTGTGGTCAAGCGCGCACTCAACGATCGGCTGCAGGCGATGCTCGCACCCATTCGGGAACGCCGCCGCGAGTTGGAGACCGACCGCGCGGAGGTGCTGAACGTTCTGCGGCGCGGGACCCTGCGCGCTCGGGAAGTGGCGGGTGCGACGGTATCGGAGGTGAAAGCTGCGCTTGGTTTGAATTACTTTCAGAACTCACAGTAGAAGATCAACAAGCCGCGCAGTTGTAACCCGGCGCAGGCCGGGCGTCGCGCGGTCGTGCTAGCCCAGTCGTAGCTTCGGCGGGGCAACGTGATGTATTGTCACATTCAGTTGATATACAGGACGGGCAATCCTCGAAGGAGATTGATTTGACCGTTCGAAAATCAACGTTGTACGTCGAGAGCGCAACAAAGCATCCATTTGAGAGCTGCTTCGTCGACCTTGGCGGGCACTCCGCAGAGTGAGCCCTCACTGCGCTCACTGCCGCAGTCCATGCGGCTCAACGTGAAATGAATGCTTTTGACTGGATTGCAGACGCGCTTCCCGGCGCGACGCTCAAACCGGCCTTGGCATTCGGCACGGTTGGCGAACTGTATCGGTCATACACGAGACCCGCTGAGCTGGGACGCCTGAAAGGAGTGTTGCGGTCCTGACCAGGGCATTCCAATATGTCCCGCATTCGAACATAGGCGTCTATAGTGGAGTCATCGTCCCGCCGGGGGCGAGCTTCCTTTTCAGGACCGACGCATTTGACGGGGGACGGCAAAATGCCTGCTGATTCTGATTTGGCTTACGACCCGCAGGGACAAACGCCTGGGTCATTGCTGACGCTGGTTGGATATCTCGAACTCTCGCTGGATGAGGGGGAATGCGTCGTCATGAGAGCTAACGTCAAGAGTGGTGTATGGGCAGCTTGATAGCGTTCGACTTCAGGCGG
>NZ_JALQCK010000063.1:0-38673 GCF_030464835.1 Paraburkholderia sp. WS6 | reverse complement strand
AAAGAGAAGTAGGTGCCGCCCCGCACAGGGGCAACGCTAATAGACCACTAGCAAAACAAGGAAAGGCCAACGCCATAAGAACACGGACAAAAAGCGTCGAGCAGGCACTAGATCAAGGAAAGGCCAAAGCCCTAAGAACACCGACAAAAAGCGCCGCGCAGGCAAAAAACCGGCCGCAGGCCTAAATCTTTATTTCATCATCCTGCGCCGAAACAAAACCGCCGAAACAACAAACCCACCCACCGCATAAGCCACCAGCACGGCAACATGCAAAACAGCACCATCAACAGGCCGCCCAAGCATAGCCGGCCGAATCAGATCGACAGCATGCGCCAAAGGCAAAAGCTCAGTCACAACCCGCGCCGCAGCAGGCAACTGTGAAACAGGAAAGAACACCCCAGACAACAGCAACATCGGCGTCAACACCAACGTCTGATAAAACATAAAAAAGTCATACGACGGAGCAAGCGCCGTCACCACCATCGCGACACTCGCGAACACGAGCCCTGTTAACACGATCACCGGCAACGCCAGCAACATCGACGGAAAAGTCGCGTAACCGAGCCCCCCCGCGACCAGCATGATCGCCGCGCCCGATAGCATCGACTTGCTCCCCGCCCAGATCACCTCGCCAAGCACGATGTCGCCGAGCGTGAGCGGCGTATGCATGATCGCCTCCCAGGTGCGCTGTACGTGCATGCGCGAAAACCCCGAGTACATCGACTCGAAACTCGCCGACATCATCACGCTCGATGCCACCGTGCCGGCAGCGAGAAACGCGATATACGACACGCCGTCGACATGCCCGACCATCAGCCCGAGCCCGAAGCCCAGGCCAAACAGGTAGATCATCGGGTCAGCAAGATTGCCAAACATCGACGCAATTGCGAGCTTTCGCCAGACCAGATAGTTGCGGCGCCACACCGCAATCCAGTTGACGGCGTTGGCAGGGAAAGCGGCGAAGGTTTCCTGCTTCGGCGGTGTCTCGCCGTGCGGTTCGTAAGTGCGTGCGTCCATTGCGTGTCTCTTGCCGTGTCGTTATAGCTGTAGAGGATTGCGGGCTGAGCCGATGTCGATACGCGTCAGTCCTGCATCTCGCGCCCGGTCAGACGCAGGAACACATCTTCCAGATTCGCCGGGCGATGCAGGTAGCGCAGATCGGCGCGCTGCTTGAGCCGGGCATGCACGGGCTGGGCGTCGTTCACATAGCAGAAGAGCGTCTCGCCACTGATCTCGGTGCGCTCGACAAGCGGCGCCAGTTCGTCGCGCAACGCAACCGGATCGGGTCCGAAGATTTCGATCACATCACAGCCAATCTCCGATGCGATCAATGCACGCGGCGCGCCTTCGGCGATCTTGCGGCCTTCCTCGATCACGCAGAGGCGGTGGCACAGCCGTTCGGCCTCTTCCATAAAGTGCGTGGTCAGCAGAATGGTCTTGCCGCGTGCGAGCAGCGAGCGCAGCCGTTCCCAGATCAGGTGGCGCGCTTGTGGATCGAGGCCGGTGGTCGGCTCGTCCATGATCAGCACGTCGGGATCGTTGACGAGCGCGCGAGCCAGCGTCAGGCGCCGTTTCATGCCGCCCGACAGTTCGCTCACACGTGCATCCGCCTTGCTTTCGAGACGCGCGAACTCGAGCAGCGACGGCACCATCTCGCGGCATTGCGCGGCGCTCAGACCGAAGTAGCGGCCGAATACCAGCAGGTTTTCGCGGACCGTGAAATCGGGATCGAGATTGTCGAACTGCGGTACGACGCCGACACGCGCCCGGGCCACGCGCGCGCGGCCGGGAATCGGCTCGCCGCACAGGCGGATCGTGCCGGCATCCGGTGCGGCGATGCCGAGCAGCATGCGCAACGTGGTGGTCTTGCCTGCGCCGTTCGGGCCGAGCAGGCCGAAACATTCGCCGGCGTTGACATGAAACGACAGTCCGTCGACGACCGTCTTTTCGCCGTAGCTTTTTTTAACCTGGTGGAATTCAATGGCGGCTTCAGACATGGATCGATCGAGGCTCCGCGAAAAGACGCAAATGGCCGGTAAGGCCGCTCATTCTATGGCATCGGTAGTGAGGTGTTGATCGTCACTGGATGCGCCGGACGGCGTTTCTTGCGCTGCGGCAAAGGCTCGTGGGTGACTCAAACCCAGCCCAAACCCGCCACAAATCCAGCGCGCACCGGTTTAGGGCGCACTTAGCGTTTTCCATCCCTTGCAACCTGAATTGCGGCGCACCATGATTCATTCAGACCGCGTTCCTCGCGGATGGGAGAAAAATCATGGCGAGCTACCAGAAAATCCTGCTGTGCTACGACGGCTCGCGCGAAGGCCGCAAAGCGTTACGTTGCGGCGCCGACCTGGCGTTGGATCTGAAGGCGGAAACGCACCTACTATCAGTGGTTGACATGCGCTCGAGCATTGCGCAAAGCGCGGGCCTGCTGACTGATGTGGCCTGCGGCAGCTTCGAAAAAACAGCCCGCGACATCCTGCAGGAAGGGGTGGACTGGCTCACCGAACGCGGCGTGACCGCGCAAGGACATTTTGCGTTTGGCCATCCGATCGACGAGATCGCCAATCTTGCTAACGAATTGCATGTCGACCTCGTGGTGGTCGGCCATCGTTGCCGCACCGGGCTATCACGATGGTGGATGGGCGCGGGCAATACCCCGCTGCTCGATCGGGTCTCATGCAGCATTCTGGTGGCGTGCTCTTCCGCGCAGGAGCAGCAGCAAGCGGCGGCGGCCTGACGCACGGCGGGGCGAAGCGCGTGGACTGGATTGAATGAGTTGAATGAGCCACGTGGCCGAACGGTCGCCGCGTTCGCGGCGATCGCTTCGGCCAAACCGTGATTCGCTCATACGCTCAAGTCGATAACGAGCGCCGGGCGATCACTCGTTCAGATTGACCGCCGCCAGCTTCCATGTGAACAAACCTTCGCGCCGCAAAATCGCCGAGTAACGCGCGTCACCAGCGCCATGCTGATAGCTGACGACGAACTCGTTAAGGCCGCGATAGCCCGCCGTGGTTTGCGGCGGTTGGGGTGGCGTGGTGCTGTTCCCGTTGTTACCTGTAGCAGGGTGCGCTGGTTCCTGTGCAGGAGCCGTTGCGGCCGGCGGATTGTCGGTGCCAGCCGGAACAGGAGGGCGCTCGCCCGGGTTGCCGCGCGGTGGCATGCCGTTCAGCAATGCCGCGACGCCGTCGGGTGTTGCATAAGCGTCGACCAGCGGGCCGATCAAGGCCACGCCGATCATCGCGCCAATCGCCGCGAACGGATTGCCGTTGCCTTGCACGTCGAGCCGACGCGTCAACAAGCCGGTGACTTGCTGCTTCAGGCTCTCGCGCAACGCGGGAAAGTCGACGTATTCATTGACGGTTTGCGCATCACGCGCATCCGCTGCGCGTTTGAGCTTATTCAGCGCCATGTAAGGCGACGCGTAACTGAACCCCAACGCGGCAATCACCACAATCACAATCAAGGTGACGATCAGTGGCCGGGCGGCATTGCGTTTCGTGCGTGTTGAAACTGCCATTGAGTGGGACTCTCCATCAGGTGTGATCTAACGTGGACCGCGGCCACGCAAAAACGATCCCAGGCGATGCGATATCCGAAAAGGCGCGGGCGGGTGAACGACCGTACGCCGGGTTTCGCGCGTAGTAAAGCCGCAATGGAATGCGGTGCACGCGCAGTGCGGTTTATGACTCGAACACCGCGCCGTGCACGTTGGCCTCATCTGCGATGCAACGATCGATCATGCGGCACACCGCGTCTACCGTGCCGACCATGATCAGCCGCGACGGCCCGTGATACACGCGCACCGGTGCGCGGCGCGCGGGTTCAGCCGTATTCAGCCCCGAGTTCAACGACACGCGAGCAAAAGCCGGCAACGAGGACGGCAAGCCCGGTACGCCGACGGGTGCATCAAACAGCGATGGAGTACTGGCGGAGGACGCCTCGATCAGCGAACACGGCACCAGCTTGCGCAGATGACGCAAACGACCAAACTGGCGAAAAGGCAGCAGGCGGGCAAGGCGTTCCATGAGTCTCTCCAGGCGATTCAACGTTGGGGCAGCTTTGGGTTGGCTAACACGTGGGCAGTTAGAACTCGCCCGGGCGGATCAGCCCGACGGCGATGCCCTCGAGCGCAAACTCCGCGCTGCCGGTTTCAACGAAGATGTTGTCGTAATCGGGGTTCTCGGCGATCAGCTCGATGCCGTTCGGCCGGCGCTTCAGGCGCTTGACCGTCACATCGTCGCCAAGCCGCGCGATGATGATCTGGCCATCTTTAGCTTCGCTTTTCTTCTGCACCGCGAGCAGGTCGCCGTCGAAGATGCCCGCGTCGCGCATGGACAGCCCACGCACCTTCAGCAGGTAGTCCGGCTTGCTCGAGAACAGCGCCGGGTCGCACGCATAGTGCTGCGAGATATGTTCCTGCGCGAGGATCGGGCTACCCGCGGCAACCCGGCCGATCAGCGGCAACGACAGTTGCATGATGCTGGCGTGCGGCAGCGTGAACTGGTACGGCGAATCTTCCGATCCGCCCAGCAGGCGAATACCACGCGATGCGCCGGCCGCCAGTTCGATCACGCCCTTGCGGGCGAGGGCGCGCAGATGTTCTTCTGCCGAGTTGGCCGAGCTGAAACCCAGCTCGGCGGCGATCTCCGCGCGGGTGGGCGGAAAGCCGGTGCGTTCGATGGCCCGGCGGATCAGATCGAAAACCTGCTGCTGTCGTGCGGTGAGTTTGGTCATGGCGCCACTGTATGTATGAACAGGTGCCTGTATTTTTATACAGTATTCCGCGCAATTCAAGCTTTACTTTAAGTTCGTGTCCTGGGGTGGCGTTCCAGCGTCGTAAATGGACGCTTCAACACCCGTTTTCGTGCCGCAACGCCTTATCCGGCCGTCATTACCACTTTTGCGTATTAAAGAATGAAGAAACATTATTTTTAATGATGAAAGCTCTTCGATAGACTGCCCTTCGAGTTGGCGCTCATGTGCACGTGACCGCGACGTAGAACAACACCACACGCTGTTTCAGCGGACCACAACGCGGAGAAAGTTGGCATGAACCATCAAGGCACGGGGCTGGCAGGCAAGACCAGAAAACTTATCGCGGCGCTCGCATTCGGCGCAGTCGGTACGATCGCCGCGGTCGGCGTCACGGCGCAGGCACATGCAGCCGACACGACGCTGCTGAACGTGTCGTACGACCCGACCCGCGAGCTGTACCAGGATGTCAACCAGGCATTCGGCAAGGAATGGAAGGCGAAAACGGGCGAGACGATCACCTTCAAGCAGTCGCACGGCGGCTCGGGTGCGCAAGCCCGCTCGGTGCTGGACGGTTTGCAGGCGGACGTCGTGACGCTGGCGCTTGCCTATGACATCGACGCGCTGGCTAACAAAGGTTTGCTCGACAAGGGCTGGCAAAAGCGTTTGCCGGACAACGCCTCGCCGTACACGTCGACGATCGTGTTTCTGGTGCGCAAGGGCAACCCGAAGCACATCAAGGATTGGGACGATCTGATCAAGCCGGGTGTGTCGATCGTCACGCCGAATCCGAAGACCTCGGGTGGCGCGCGCTGGAACTACCTGGCCGCGTGGGCCTATGCTGAACATCAGCCGGGTGGCAACGACCAGAAGGCGAAGGAGTTCGTCGGCAAGCTCTATAAGAATGCCGGCGTGCTGGATTCGGGCGCGCGTGGCGCGACCACCAGCTTCGTGCAACGCGGTATCGGCGACGTGCTGATTGCGTGGGAAAACGAAGCGTTCCTGTCGCTGAAGGAGTTCGGTCCGGACAAGTTTGAAATCGTGGTGCCGTCGGTGAGCATTCTGGCTGAACCGCCGGTTGCGGTGGTGGACAAGGTGGTCGACAAGCACGGCACGCGCAAAGTGGCGGAAGCGTATCTGAACTTCCTGTACAGCGAGGAAGGTCAGGAAATCGCGGCGAAGAACTTCTACCGTCCGCGTTCGAACAAGGTGCCGGCCGAGCTGACCTCGAAATTTCCGAAGCTGAAGTTGTACACGGTGGACGATTCGTTCGGCGGCTGGGCGAACGCGCAGAAGACCCACTTTGCCGACGGCGGCGTGTTCGATTCGATCTACTCGCCGCAGTAACGGGTAGTCAGCCAGACGAGATGCGCAGTTAGACGCCGCAGTTGAACGCGTAGTCACACTTCGCCAGAAAGCGTGCCGGCGAGGCGCGCTTTTTGGCCAGCCAGGCGGCCGAAAAAAGAGCCGCCGGCCTCAACCCTGAAAGAGTACTGAGCATGACGACGTTGACCTTCCGAAAACCGAGCGCCTTGCCCGGTTTTGGCCTGACACTCGGCATCACGGTGGCTTATCTGAGCCTCGTGGTGCTGATTCCACTTGCGGCGACCTTTCTCAAGACCGCGACGCTCGACTGGCCTCAGTTCGTGCGCGCGGTGAGCTCGCCGCGCGTGCTCGCGTCGTATCGCCTGACGTTTTTCTCTGCGCTCGGTGGCGCGCTGATCAACGCGGTGTTTGGCTTTCTGGTTGCGTGGGTGCTGGTGCGTTATACCTTCCCGTTCAAGCGTATCGTCGACGCGGTGGTCGATCTGCCGTTTGCTTTGCCGACCTCTGTGGCCGGTATATCGCTTGCGGCGGTGTATGCGGGCAACGGCTGGATCGGACAGTTTCTCGAGCCGCTCGGCATCAAGATCGCTTTCACGCCGGCCGGCGTGCTGATCGCGCTGACCTTTATCGGTTTGCCGTTCGTCGTACGAACCGTGCAGCCGGTGCTCGAAGAGTTCGAGCGCGAACAGGAAGAGGCGGCTGCGTGCCTCGGCGCGTCGCGTTGGCTGACGTTTCGGCGCGTGGTGCTGCCTGCGGTGTTCCCGGCCTTGCTCACGGGTTTCGCGCTGGCGTTCGCGCGGGCGCTCGGCGAATACGGCTCGGTGATTTTCATCGCCGGTAACGTGCCGATGAAATCGGAAATCACGTCGCTGCTGATCATTACCAAGCTCGAACAATACGATTACGCCGGCGCCACCGCGATTGCGGTCGTAATGCTGGTGGTGTCGTTCCTGATGCTGTTGTTGATCAATACGCTGCAGTGGTATCTGCAGCGCCGGACGGGACGTGGCGGCGCGGGCCCGGCGCCTGCCGCAGCGAGTGTGGCGGCGATCGGTGTCGGTGTCGGCGGAGGTGTGCAATGAGCCGCAACTCCCTGAATAGCGCGGATGCCACGACTGTTGCCGTGGCGCCGCGCGCGCCGCTCAATATCGCACGCCGGCCCGATCCGGTTACCGAACCACCCGTCGTGCGCTGGATTCTGACGGGCATCGCGTTGCTGTTTCTCGCGTTGTTTCTCGTCGTGCCGCTCGTCGCCGTGTTCTATCAGGCCTTGAGCAAGGGCATCGGCTTCTATCTGGAATCGCTGGCCGATCCGGATGCGTTGTCGGCCATCAAGCTCACCGTGATCACGGCCGCGATCGCTGTGCCGCTGAATCTTGTGTTCGGCCTCGCGGCGTCATGGTGTATCGCCAAGTTCGAGTTCCGTGGCAAGGCATTGCTGACCACGTTGATCGATCTGCCGTTCTCGGTTTCGCCGGTGATCTCCGGTTTGATCTACGTGCTGATGTTCGGCGCGCAGGGCTGGTTCGGCCCGTGGCTGCAGGACCATAACGTGCAGATCATCTTCGCGGTGCCGGGCATCGTGCTGGCGACGATCTTCGTCACATTCCCGTTCGTCGCGCGTGAATTGATTCCGCTGATGCAGGCGCAAGGCAACGACGAAGAAGAGGCCGCGCATGTACTCGGCGCATCGGGCTGGCAGATCTTTCGGCGCGTCACGCTGCCGAACGTGAAATGGGGTCTGCTGTACGGCGTGATCCTGTGTAACGCGCGGGCGATGGGTGAGTTCGGCGCGGTGTCGGTGGTGTCCGGCCACATTCGCGGCCAGACCGACACGATGCCGCTGCACGTCGAAATTCTCTATAACGAATACAACTTCTCGGCGGCGTTTGCCGTGGCGTCGGTGCTGGCCTTGCTCGCACTCGTAACGCTCGGCCTGAAGCTGCTCGCCGAGCGCCATATGTCGGCGGAACTGTCGGCTGCGCGTGATGTGCCGGCGTATGCAGGGCCGGTCACGCCGCCGTCCGCGTCACAATCCGTCAATGCAACGCATGCACCGCATCAACACGCGCTCAAGCAAGGAGAGCTGTAATGGGTATCACCGTTCGTAACCTGCAAAAGCGCTTCGGCGATTTCGTCGCGCTCGACAACGTTTCGCTCGATTTTCCGCCGGGCGAGCTGGTTGCGCTGCTCGGGCCGTCGGGTTGTGGCAAGACCACCTTGCTGCGTGTGATTGCGGGCCTCGAATACGCGGATGCCGGCCAGGTCGTGCTGCAAGGCCAGGACGTGGCGACGGTCGGCGCGCGCGAGCGTGAAGTCGGCTTCGTGTTCCAGCATTACGCGCTGTTCCGTCATATGACGGTGTTCGAGAACGTGGCGTTCGGCTTGCGTGTGAAACCCCGCAAGGAGCGGCCTTCGGAAGCGGTGATTCGCGAGAAGGTGCATGAACTGCTGAAGCTCGTGCAACTCGACTGGCTCGCGCAACGTTACCCGTCGGAATTGTCGGGTGGTCAGCGCCAGCGGATTGCGTTGGCGCGTGCGCTCGCTGTCGAACCGAAGGTCCTGCTGCTCGACGAGCCGTTTGGCGCGCTTGATGCGAAGGTGCGCAAGGAATTGCGTAGCTGGCTGCGTCGTTTGCATGACGATCTGCATATCTCGACGATCTTTGTCACGCACGATCAGGAAGAAGCGCTTGAAGTGGCAGACCGTATTGTCGTGTTGAATCGTGGGCATGTGGAGCAGGTGGGCAGTCCGCAGGACGTGTACGACCATCCGCAAACCTCGTTCGTCTACGAGTTTCTCGGCGCGGCGAACCGTCTGCATGGCAACGTGGATGCGAGCGGCTTCGTGGTCGACGGCGCGGCGTTGCCGGTCGCGATCACGGCCGGTTTCAGCGGACCGGCGTTCGCCTATGTACGTCCGCACGATCTGCAGTTGTATCCGCAAGCATCCGGCCATCGCGAAGGCATTGTGGTCGACGTGCGGCGCGTGGTGACGCTCGGCGGCTCGGTGCGTGTGGAACTGGCGGGCCGCGAAGGCAATGTGCTCGAGGCTGAACTCGATCGCGAATCGTGGCGCGATCTGCAACTGTCGATCGGCGACGGCGTGACGGCTGTGCCGCGCGCGCTGCGCGTATTTCCGGCGCAATAGGCGGCGCCACGAGCAGCAACACAGGCAGCGCAACAACACTCGGCGTTTCAATCAAACTCTAATAACTCAACTCTGGCTCAACCGGAGACATACAGATGAACTTTCAGCAATTGCGCTTTGTGCGCGAGGCCGTGCGTCAGAACATGAATCTGACTGAGGTGGCGAACGTGTTGTACACGTCGCAGTCGGGCGTATCGAAGCAGATCAAGGATCTGGAAGACGAACTCGGCGTCGATATTTTCATCCGGCGCGGCAAGCGTCTGACGGGCCTCACCGAGCCGGGCAAGGCGGTGCATCAGTTGATCGAGCGGATGTTGCTCGATGCGGAGAATCTGCGCCGCGTCGCGCGTCAGTATGCCGATCAGGACAGCGGCCACCTCGTCGTGGCGACGACTCACACGCAGGCGCGTTACGCGCTGCCGAAGGTGATTCGGCAATTTACCGAGGTGTTCCCGAAGGTGCATCTGGCGTTGCGCCAGGGCAGCCCGCAACAGATTGCGCAGATGATCATCAACGGCGAAGCGGACATCGGCATTTCGACGGAAGCGCTCGACCGCTTTCCCGATATCGTCACGTTCCCGTGCTATTCGTGGCATCACGTCGTGGTGGTGCCGAAGGGGCATCCGCTGGTTGGCCGCGAGAATCTGACGCTCGACGAGATTGCCGAATTCCCGATCGTCACGTACGACCAGGACTTCACGGGCCGCTCGCACATCGACCAGGCGTTCGCGAAAGCGGGTGCGTTGCCCGACGTCGTGTTGACCGCCATCGATGCCGACGTGATCAAGACTTACGTCGAACTCGGCATGGGTATCGGCGTGGTTGCCGCGATGGCCTACGATCCGAAGCGCGACACGGAACTGGTCGCGCTGGATACGCAGCATCTGTTCGAAGCGAGCACGACGCGGGTTGGCTTGCGCAAGGGCGCGTTCCTGCGCGCGTATGCGTACCGGCTGATCGAAATGTTCGCGCCGCAGTTGAATGAAGCGGAAATCGCCGCACAGTTGCGCGAAGCGGTTTGAGGGATGCGCCGGATCGTCACGGTTCGGCGCAGGGCACGAACGGCGCCGCGTGAATTCATGGCGCCGCCAGTGCGAACTTCATGCGGGTTGCGGCTGGCCTTGATGTAAGGGCTGCGCAAACTCGTGGCGCAAAGAGCGCGCCGGCCTCATCCAGCTCCGAAACGAACGGGTATCCGTTTTTTCACGCATGGCGGCGCGTGGCGCATCGCTTACAATCGCCGCCATGAACACTTTGACTTCTTCCTCCACCACGCCTTCAGACGAAGGCGCCACGCCGCTGCTGCCACGCATCGCCGTGCTGGCGACCGGCGGCACGATCGCCGGCGCGGCCGCGGACGCGACCAACACATCGGGCTATCAGGCCGGTGTGGTCGGCGTCGAGCAGTTGCTGGCCGTGGTGCCGGCCTTGTCCACGGTGGCGCGCATCGCGCCCGAGCAGATTGCCAGCGTCGACAGTAAAGACATGGAAATGTCGCTGTGGACCACGCTCGCACAACGCATCAACACGCTGCTCGCCGACGATGACGTCGACGGCGTGGTGGTCACACATGGCACCGATACGCTCGAAGAAACCGCCTATCTGCTGCATCTGACGATCAAGTCGGATAAGCCGGTCGTGCTGACCGCCGCCATGCGCCCGGCGTCGGCGCTGTCCGCCGATGGTCCGCTGAATCTGCTGAACGCCGTGACGGTCGCGGCGCACGTGGGTTCGCGCGGGCAGGGCGTGCTGGTGGCGTTCAACAACAAGATCCACAGCGCACGCGACGTGATCAAGACGAGCACGTATGCGGTCGATGCCTTCCAGTCTCCGGATATCGGCGCGCTCGGCTGGGTGCAGGACGGTCGCGTCGAATTCCAGCGCAGCGCGGTGCGTCCGCATACGCTCGCGACCGAATTCGTGATCGGCGCGAAGTGGCCGCATGTGGAGATCGTCGCGAGTTACGCGGGCGTCTCGCGTATTGCTGTGGACGCATTGGTCGCCGCTGGTGTGCGCGGTATCGTCGTGGCGGGCACGGGTAACGGCTCGATTCACGCTTCGGTGCAGCAGGCGCTGGCCGATGCCGCTTCGCAAGGCGTCGTGGTGGTGCGTGCGTCGCGCGTGGGTTCAGGGCATGTGATGCGCAACGGCGCGGCCGCCGACGATGCACTCGGTTTCGTCAGCGCAGGTTCGCTGAATCCGTACAAGGCGCGCGTGCTGCTGATGCTGGCATTGGCCGCGGGCGGCACAGGGCCGGTTGCGTTGCAGAAGACTTTCGATACGTACTGATTGATTGAGCGCGGGCGGCCCGGTTCAAAGTCAGAACTGTGTCCCGCACATGAAGCTTGAATGACAACGCGGCGCCCAGGTCATCGACCCGAGCGCCGCGTTGTCGTTTCAGCTTGAGGTTTATCGCTGTCGCCGGAAACAGGCGACGCCGGCAAGCAGTTAGCCCGCCAGATCCGGAGGCAGCTTCCCGCCGTTCGCCGCCAGCGCTTGCATCACCTGTTTGTGCAGCCAGATGTTCATGCTCGCCGAATCGTTCGTGTCGCCGCTGTACTTCAGTTCCTGTGCGAGTTGCTTGCGATGCTCGAGGCTGCTGTCGACGCCGAGCGCTTTCAGCGTGTCGACGATCGACGTGCGCCAGTTCAACGTTTGCCCGCTCTCACTCACGAACTGGTCCATGACGACAGCGACGTCGACGTCAGTCAGCGGCGGCGGTGCCGGTGCAGCGTCCGGTGCGGCAGCTTGTGCCGCTGCCGGATCCGGTGTCGGCTCAACCGCAGGCGCAGGCTGGTCGGGCTTCGCTTTGCCGAAGAGCTTGTTTACGATGTCACCAAAGATACTCATGCTGAATCCTTTGCAGAGGGGTTACCGGCGCAAGCACATTCCGCTCACGGGTTGAACTCTGGTTGCGAATCGGCCGAATGAAACAGAGCACATGTGCTGCAATGATCGGCAAGCCACACGTGAACGCTGATACGCCAGCAACCAGACTCAACGAGTGTAGGAGAAAAGCGTGGAGGGATGTGTCAAAAAAGGTCGTGCTGCGGGCGCGGAGTTGCAAGCAAATGCAAGCAGACTTGCGAGCACACCTGCAAGGAGAGGTGCGGGCAGGCGGCGTGCATGATGCAGCCGCTGCGAGAGATTGGCGGAAAACGCATAAATTTGAAATCCGACAGCCGGACACCCGACGACGACGTCTGACCGACCAAGGCTTCCCCGGCGCCGCCGGGTGCCGCTGCGGACCCCACTTGCCGCTCTCAGCCCAGAGCGGCACGATTTGCCCGTTCCGCCATGCATGCCGCACGACGAACCGGGCGCCCCACCTGCGGTCGCCACGACGGTCACGTTGAAATCGCAACCGTCACTGCAACCTTGTTGTTGCTTAAGCTGCCTTGGCTTCGCTACCCGGCGCTTGCGCGACTTCGTAGTTCGCCATGATTTCGAGCGCGCGCACCATTGCTGAGTGATCCCATGCCTTGCCGCCATTCGCTGCGCATACGCTGAACAGTTGCTGCGCGCTTGCCGTATGCGGCAGGGCGATACCCAGCTTGCGTGCGCCGTCGAGTGCGAGGTTCAGATCCTTCTGGTGCAATTCGATGCGGAAGCCCGGATCGAACTTACGCTTGGTCATACGCTCGCCATGCACTTCGAGAATGCGCGACGAAGCGAAGCCGCCCATCAATGCCTTGCGCACACGTTCCGGATCGGCGCCCGAGCGCGACGCGAACAGCAGCGCTTCAGCAACCGCTTCGATGTTCAGCGCGACGATGATCTGGTTCGCGACCTTGCAGGTTTGACCCGCGCCGTTGTCGCCGATCAGCGAGATGTTCTTGCCCATCAGTTCGAACAGCGGCTTGGCCAGCGCGAACGCTTTTTCCGGACCGCCGACCATGATCGTCAACGACGCTTCGCGCGCACCGACTTCGCCGCCCGAGACCGGTGCATCCAGGTAGTCGACGCCGAGGGCGTTGATCTTCTTCGCAAAGGCTTGCGTGTCGAGCGGCGAGATCGAGCTCATGTCGATCACGAGCTTGCCCTGCGTGAGGCCGGCGGCGACGCCGTCGTCCGCGAACAGCACGTTGGCGACGTCAGGCGTGTCCGGCACCATGATGATGACGATGTCGGCGGCTTGTGCGACTGCGGTCGAATTGGCGACCACGGTGGTCGTCTTGCTCAGATCTTCCGGCACCGGATAAGCGCCATTCACGAACAGCGAATGACCGCCCTTGATGAGGTTGCGCGCCATGTGCGCGCCCATGATGCCGAGGCCGATGAAACCGATCTTTGCCATGTGTCTAAATCTCCAGTGTTGTTTGGGGTGATATGCCTAAGCCGATCAATGAGTCGATCAATGATTCGATCAGGCAGCGGCGTGGGCTGCGCCGCGGGTTTGCCCGGCCACGCTCTGCACCCAGCCGAGGCCGGCGGCGGTGGTCGTGCGCGGTTTGTATTCGCAACCGACGTAGCCTTCGTAGCCGAGCGAGTCGAGCAGGTCGAACAGGAACGGGTAGTTGATTTCGCCGGTGCCCGGTTCGTTGCGGCCCGGGTTGTCGGCGAGCTGGATGTGCGCGATCTGCGGCAGATTCTTTTTGATCGTTGCCGCGAGTTCGCCTTCCATCCGTTGCATGTGATAGATGTCGTATTGCAGGAACAGATTGTCCGAACCCACCGCGCGAATCACGTCGAGGCCTTCGCCCGAACGGTTCAGCGCGAAGCCGGGGATGTCGTACGAATTGCACGGCTCGACCAGCAGCTTGATGCCGGCTTTTTTCAGTTCGCCGGCGGCGAAGCGCAGATTGTCGACGATCGTCGAACGTGCCTTGTCCGCATCGACGCCCGCAGTCGGAATGCCGACGAGGCAGTTCAGTTGCGGCACCTTCAGGGCGCTCGCGTATTCGATCGCGCGGCCGACACCTTCCTGAAACTCGCCTACGCGATCCGGCAGGCACGCGATGCCGCGTTCACCCGCTTCCCAGTTGCCCGCGGGCAGGTTGTGCAACACGAGTTTCAAACGGTTCTGCTGCAGACGTTCGCTCAATTCGGCGATCTGATACGGATACGGAAACAGGAATTCGACGGCGCTGAAGCCCGCGTCCGCTGCTGCCGTAAAGCGGTCGAGGAACGGGACTTCGTTGAACAGCATGGTGAGATTCGCTGCAAATTTCGGCATGGTGCTTTTTGTCTCGCTGGTCGGTCAGTGGAATAACTTCATGAGGCGATTCAGTTGCGTTGAATTGCTACGCGGCTGAATCGCGCTCATCTACTGCAAAGTCGGAAAGCTCAGTCGAGCATGCTGATTGCCGTCGGCGCGTCTTCGCGCTTCTCGGCCAGTTCTTCGAACTCGTTGATCGCGTCGATTTCGGTGCCCATCGAAATGTTGGTCACACGTTCGAGGATCACTTCGACGATCACCGGCACGTTGAACTCGGAGAGCATCGATTGCGCTTTCAGCAGGGCCGGCTTAAGTTCTTCCGGTTTGAACACGCGGATCGCCTTGCAACCCAGGCCTTCGGCAACCGCAACGTGGTCCACGCCGTAGCCGTTCGTCTCCGGCGAGTTGATGTTCTCGAAGCCGAGCTGCACGCAGAAGTCCATATCGAACGCGCGCTGTGCCTGGCGGATCAGGCCAAGGTACGAGTTGTTTACCACCACGTGCACGTACGGCAGCTTGAATTGCGCGCCGGCTGCCAGTTCTTCGATCATGAACTGGAAGTCGTAGTCGCCCGAGAGTGCGACGATCGGACGTTGCGGGTCTGCTGCACGCACGCCGAGCGCTGCCGGAATCGTCCAGCCGAGCGGGCCCGCCTGGCCGCAGTTGATCCAGTTGCGCGCCTTGTAGACGTGCAGGAATTGCGCGCCGGCGATCTGCGACAAACCGATCGTGCTCACGTAGCACGTATCGCGGCCGAACACCTGGTTCATCTCTTCGTACACGCGCTGCGGCTTCATCGGCACGTTGTCGAAGTGCGTCTTGCGCAGCATCGTCTTCTTGCGTTGCTGGCAATCGACGACCCATGCGCTGCGGTCCTTCAGCTTGCCGGCGGCCTTCCATTCCTTCGCTACTTCAACGAACAGTTCGAGCGCGAACTTCGCGTCCGACACGATACCGAGGTCCGGACCGAACACGCGGCCGATCTGCGTCGGCTCGATGTCTACATGCACGAACTTACGGCCCTTGGTGTAAACCTCGACGCTGCCCGTGTGACGGTTCGCCCAGCGGTTGCCGATGCCGAGCACGAAATCGGAGGCGAGCATCGTCGCGTTGCCGTAGCGGTGCGACGTTTGCAAGCCAACCATGCCGGCCATCAGCGGATGGTCGTCGGGAATCGCGCCCCACGACATCAACGTTGGGATCACCGGCACGCCGACGGTTTCGGCGAATTCGACCAGCAGGTCTTCAGCGACTGCGTTCAGCACGCCGCCACCCGAGACGATCAACGGCTTTTCAGCGTCATTCAAAAGCTTCAACGCGGCTTCGATCTGTTTGCGGGTCGCTTTCGGCTTGTAGACCGGCAGCGGCTCGTACGTGTCGATGTCGAATTCGATTTCCGCGAGTTGCACGTCGATCGGCAAGTCGACCAGCACCGGACCCGGACGGCCCGAGCGCATCAGGTGAAAGGCCTGCTGGAACACGCGCGGCACCAGCGCCGGTTCGCGCACGGTGACGGCCCACTTGGTGACCGGCTTGGCGATCGATTCGATATCGACGGCCTGGAAGTCTTCCTTGTACAGACGCGCACGCGGCGCCTGGCCCGTGATAGCCAGAATAGGAATCGAGTCAGCCTGAGCCGAGTACAAACCGGTGATCATGTCGGTGCCGGCAGGGCCCGAGGTGCCGATACACACGCCGATATTGCCCGGCTGGGCGCGCGTATAGCCTTCGGCCATGTGCGACGCACCTTCGACGTGACGCGCCAGCACGTGGCTGATGCTGCCTGCCTTGCGCATGGCCGAGTAGAACGGGTTGATTGCAGCGCCCGGAACGCCGAATGCGGTGTTGATGCCTTCTTTTTCGAGCACCAGCACGGCTGCGTCGACGGCTCTCATTTTGGCCATGAATGTCTCCTGAATGTCTGGGGTTGGCGAATAAGTGGGGTAACGAACTCGCTCACGGATGTGCAAACCACAAGGTGTTGATCGAACTGTAGGCTTCACCTAAAGGTTTGATAAGATCAGTCGAGGTCGCTTATTTCGAAACAAAAAGTATGGAATGCGTTAGCCTCGGGGCAGGGGCGGCGCGCAAAGCGGTTGCAACCCGCTTGCATGGGACCCGAGTAGCGCGCTATGGGGCTGGAGTAAGTGCTAAAGCGCCAACTCCGGTCGACAGGAGACAAAAATGGACCGCTTCAAACAAATCGAAACTTTCGTGCGGGTCGCCGACGCGGGCAGTCTCGCGGCGGCCGCGCTGGAAGAGGGGGTGTCGCCGGTGATTCTCGGGCGCCGCATTGACGCGCTGGAAAAGCGCCTCGGCGTGAAGCTGATGTACCGCTCGACGCGGCGCCTCGTGGTGAGCGAAGACGGCGCGGCGTTTCTCGAGCGCTGCCGCGGCTTGCTCACCGAATGGGATCAGGCGGAAAACGAACTGAGCGCCGGACGGCGCGCGGTGAACGGCCATCTGATCGTGTCGGCGCCGGCCGCCTTCGGGCGCAAGCACGTCGCACCGCTTGCGCCGGCTTTTCTCGCCGACAAGCCGGAATTGCAGGTGTCGTTCAACCTGACCGACCGGGTCGTGGACCTGGTGCGCGAGGGGTATGACCTGTCGATCCGGATCGGCGGTGCGGTCGATCCGAATTTCGTCGCGGTGAAGCTGGCGTCGAACCGGCGCGTGGTGTGCGGCACACCGGAATATTTCCGCAAATACGGCAAGCCGAAAACGCTCGAAGATCTGCCGCAGCACAATTGCCTCGCGTTCAACCTGCAAGGCGGGCAGAACCGCGGCTGGTACTTCCGCCGCAACGGCAAGCTGGCGACGGTACGGGTGGGCGGCACGCTCGACTGCAACGACGGTGAGCTGTTGCATCGCTGGGTGTCCGAAGGGCTCGGGCTCGGCTGGCGCTCCACGTGGGAAATTCAGCAGCAACTGGTGCGCGGCGAGCTGGAAACGGTGCTGGATGAATTCGCGCTGCCCGACTACGACATTCTGGCGGTCTATCCGCAGCAGCGTTACGTGCCGGCCAAGGTGCGCTACTTCATCGACTATCTGAAAGAGGTGTATGCCAGCGAGGATTACTGGAGTCGTCCGACTTACTGAGTACGGGGTTAAAGTAATTTTTCGCGGATTTCACGCGAAGGCGGGAATAAACTCGGTATGCAGCCGGTCATGTTGGATGACGAGTCAACAGCTTAGCCGCAATGCCCCGGAGGGCCGAGGTGGGTCAACCCGATTCAAATGCCGCCCGCGCGCACGACGCCGATGCAGCGAGGAACCGCCGTTTTCAGGAACTGGCGCTCCCGCATCTCGACGCCGCGTACAACCTTGCGCGCTGGCTGTGCGGCAACGCCAACGATGCCGACGACGTCGTGCAGGAAGCATTCATGCGCGCGTTTCGTTTCTTCGACACGTTCCGTGGTGACTCCGCGCGGCCGTGGCTGCTGGCGATCGTGCGCCGCACCTGGTACACGGAATGGCGGCGGCGCGCGTCGTCGCACGAGGTGGTCGAGTTCGACGACACCATGGACGAGGCGACCTTCGAAGGCTGGAGCGCGGGCGGCGCCGATCCGCAGACGCTCCTGATCCGCGATGAAGACACGAAGCTCGTGCACGAGGCGCTGGCGCAGTTGCCGGTCGAGTATCGGGAGGTGCTGATCCTGCGGGAGCTCGAAGAAATGGGTTATCGCGAGATCGCGATGGTCGCCGATGTGCCGATCGGCACGGTGATGTCGCGGCTCGCACGGGGCAGGCGCAAGCTGGCCGCGCTGCTGATGGCGAAGCAGGGCGGTGGAAGTCCGCCGCGAGCCACGGCGCCGGGTGCCTGCGCGGCACCCACGGCTTCTGTCACGCCACTCCGGGCGGCTTCCAACGGCCGTTCATCCAACAACCCCGGCGCGAGCGCTGCCGGCTTAACTCAGGAGACGCCAGATGGACTGTAACGAAGCGCGGCCGCTCCTCGATGCGAACGCCGACCACGAATTGCCCGCGCCGGATGCCCAGCGTGTCCAGCAGCATATCGAGAGCTGCGACGCCTGCCAGCGCGAAAGCGAAAATCTGCATACGTTGAGCGCCTCGCTGCGCGCACAGCCTTATTACCGGGCACCGGATGCCCTGCGGGCGCGGATTCTTGCTGCCCTCCCGGCGGGCGACACCGTCGTCGACGAGCCTGTAGAAGCTCCGCGGGCCGCTGCACAGCCGAGGCCGAAGCGAAACTGGCTGGGTAACTGGCTGAATGGCTGGCTGCGTCCGCAAGGCGCGATGGGGCGGCCGGGCGTAGGCTCAGGCTCAGGCGCAACGATCGGGCAGGGCTGGCTCGTCGCGCTGGTGGTCGCGCTAGGTGCGGTGGCGGTGGGCGTGACAATGAACCAGCATCGTCCCGTGCAAGGCGGCGGGTTTTCCGATGAACTGGTCGAAAGCCATGTGCGGGCGCAAATGTCCGGCCACGACATCGACGTCATTTCGACTGATCGGCACACGGTGAAGCCGTGGTTCAACGGCCGGATCGACTATTCGCCGCCGGTCGAGGACCTCGCGGCGAACGGTTTTCCGCTTGAAGGCGGCCGCCTGGATTACATCGCGCATCAGCGGGTGGCGGTGCTGGTCTACCGCTATCAGAAGCACATCATCGACGTCTACGTGTTTCCGGAAGCGCGCTCCGCCGATGCTGGACGAGAAGCCGCCGCCGGGCTTTCGATGGCGCAGACCCGCGAGGGTTACTCGCTTGCGCACTGGAACGCACAGGGGATGACCTGGTGGGCCGTCACCGACGCCGCGCCGGACGCGCTCCGCGGGCTCGAAACGGCGCTGAAAGCCCGTCTGGCGGGCGGCAGCGAGCAGACTGAGGGGGGCTGAGCGGGCTCAGCGTGCGCGATCCGGGGGGATTTTTCCGGGCGCGCACGCGCGGCGGCCGTTTGTCCCCGTTTATCCTCTTCGTCCTAAACCCTTGAAAACACAACCGATTCGCGTGCCGGATTAACGGGATATCTTGCAACCCGGCCCTAATCGCGTTACACTCTTTGGCTTCTCACTTGCCACACCGGTTCAGACGCCCGGGTGGCTCTAATCCACAAGTCCACAAGGAGTGTGTATGCGTCATTATGAAATCGTCTTTATTGTGCACCCCGATCAGAGCGAGCAAGTGCCCGCCATGATCGAGCGTTACAAGAGCACGATCACCTCGCACGGTGGCCAGATCCACCGTATCGAAGACTGGGGCCGTCGCCAACTGGCCTACATGATCGAGAAACTCGCGAAGGCTCACTACGTCTGCATGAACATCGAATGCGACCAAACCACGCTCGACGAGCTGGAACACGCATTCAAGTTCAATGACGCGGTTCTGCGTCACCTGATCGTCAAGATGAAGAAGGCCGAAACCGGCCCGTCGCCGATGATGAAGGAAGTGCAGCGCGAAGAAGCCAAGAAGTCGGCTGCTACGCAACCGTCCGAAGCGCAGGCTTAAGACACACTATTTAAGCTACCAGACGAAAGCGTCGCTCTCGCCAAAGGCTACATGAATCGGCTGCAACTTACGGCCAGCGTCGTTGAACGCGAACCGGTGCGGTATACCCCCGCCGGCGTTCCGATTGCAGGCTGCACGTTGCACCACCGCACGGAAGTCGTCGAAGCCGGCATTGCCCGGCAAGTCGAACTGACCATGCAGGCGGTAGCCGCAGGCGAGGCGAGCGGTAAGCTGGAAGGCTGTCAGATGGGCGTAGAAACGCTCTTCACAGGCTTTCTGGCGAAAAAGCACCGCAACGCAAGAACTCTGGTATTTCACATCACAGAATTGCAGGACATTGGAAAGGACTGAACATGCCCCGCCCGACTGGTAAGAAATTCGACAAGCGTCGTCAGCAACAAAATCCGCTCTTCAAGCGCAAGAAGTTCTGCCGTTTCACGGCCGCTGGCGTCGATCACATCGACTACAAAGACCTCGAAACGCTGAAGGACTTCATCGGCGAAAACGGCAAGATCACGCCGGCGCGTCTCACGGGTACGAAGTCGCACTATCAACGCCAGCTGGATACGGCAATCAAGCGCGCACGTTTCCTCGCGCTGGTGCCGTACACCGACCAGCACAAGGCCTAACCCGACGACGCGATAAGGAGTATCCGAATGCAAATTATTCTTCTGGAAAAAGTCGTCAATCTGGGCAACCTGGGCGATATCGTGAAGGTCAAGGACGGTTACGCACGTAACTTCCTGATCCCGAACAAGCAAGCTCGCCGTGCAACGAAGGAAGCCCTGGCTGAATTCGAAGTTCGCCGCGCAGAACTGGAAAAGATCGCCGCTGAAAAGCTGGCTGCCGCTCAAGCTCAAGGCGAAAAGCTGGCAGGCTCGACGGTTCAGATCAATCAGAAAGCTGGTGTCGACGGCCGTCTGTTCGGTTCGGTGACGAACGCGGACATCGCTGACGCACTGGTTAAGCAAGGCTTCGCAGTGGAAAAGGCGCAAGTGCGTCTGCCGGAAGGCCCGCTGAAGCTGGTTGGCGACCACGCTGTTCAGATCTCGCTGCACACCGACGTTCTCGTCGATGTCAACGTGGCTGTGATCGGCGAACACGTCTAAGCATCAGTTAGCATCTGCCAGGTTGTTGCTGGCAAAAGGCAGGGGCCGGGTGACCGGCCCCTGCCTTTTTTATTGCCCGTTTTCGATGCACCGAAGTATCGGTTTTTGATTTCCTTCCGCGCGCATTTACCCCGATAATTCCTCTCCATGAACGCACCGTCCAAAGATCCCCAAATCGAGTCGCTGAAAGTCCCGCCGCATTCGATCGAAGCCGAGCAGTCGGTGCTGGGCGGCCTGCTGCTCGACAACGCGGCATGGGACCGCATCGCCGACTTCCTGTCGCAGAGCGATTTTTACCGATACGACCACCGCATCATTTTCGAGCACATCGGCAAGCTGATCGCGGCGACGCGTCCGGCCGACGTGATTACCGTGTACGAGGCGCTCGGCACCTCGGGCAAGGCGGAAGAGGTCGGCGGTCTGGCGTACCTGAACGCGCTGGCGCAGAACACGCCGAGCGCGGCCAATATCCGCCGCTACGCGGAAATCGTGCGCGATCGTGCGGTACTGCGCCGCCTCGTGTCCGTGGCCGACGAGATTTCCGCCGACGCGTTCAACCCGCAGGGTAAGGAAGTTCGCCAGTTGCTGGACGAGGCTGAATCGAAGGTGTTTTCGATCGCTGAAGACGGCGCGCGCGGCACGCAGGGCTTCCTGGAGATCGGGCCGCTCCTGACCGAGGTGGTCGAGCGGATCGACACGCTGTATCACACCGCGAATCCGAGCGATGTGACGGGCACGCCGACTGGCTTTGTCGATCTGGATCGCATGACTTCCGGCATGCACGGCGGTGAGTTGATCATCGTGGCAGGGCGCCCGTCGATGGGTAAGACGGCGTTTTCGATGAACGTCGGCGAGTATGTGGCGGTCGAGTATGGCCTGCCGGTCGCCGTGTTCTCCATGGAAATGCCGGGTTCGCAGCTCACCATGCGTATGCTGGGCTCGGTCGGCCGGCTCGACCAGCACCGCATGCGGACCGGGCGTCTGACTGACGAGGATTGGCCGAAGCTCACGCACGCGGTGCAGAAAATGAGCGAGGCGCAGATTTTCATCGACGAAACCGGCGGCCTGAACCCGATGGAACTGCGCTCCCGCGCGCGTCGGCTGTCACGCCAGTGCGGCAAGCTCGGCCTGATCATCATCGACTATTTGCAACTGATGAGCGGTTCGTCGTCGGGTGAAAACCGTGCGACCGAAATCTCGGAAATCTCGCGTTCGCTGAAGAGTCTCGCCAAAGAACTCGACGTACCCGTGATCGCGTTGTCGCAGCTCAACCGGGGTCTCGAGCAGCGCCCGAACAAGCGGCCGATCATGTCCGACTTGCGCGAATCCGGCGCTATCGAACAGGATGCGGACGTCATTCTGTTCATTTACCGCGATGAGGTGTACAACCCGGACAGCCCGGACAAGGGTACGGCGGAGATTATCATCGGTAAACAGCGGAATGGTCCGATCGGTCCTGTTCGGCTCACGTTCCACGGTCAATTCACGAAGTTCGACAATTTTGCCGGCGCGCAGAATTTCTACAGCGAGTGAAGAGATAAGTGAAGAGATAAGTGAAGCGCCTGTTGTAACGGTGCTTTCAAAAGTGCGGCATCGATCCCGGAACGGTACAATGTGGCGGTTTTATGTCAGCCATAATGTGACCAATTTTCGGGATCCCAATGTTCGGTCGTTTCATGCCCACCGAGGGCAAGTTCTTTGAAATTTTCAATGCGCACGCAACGTGCATCGTCTCTGCAAGCCGCGAACTCGAGCTGCTGATCGACAACCTGCAGGACGCCGAGACCCACAAGCAAAACGTGCAGAAGGCCGAAAAGGCCGCTGACAAGCTCACCCACGAAGCCATCGACCTGCTGCACAAGACCTTCATCACGCCGCTCGACCGCGACGAGATCCACAAGCTGATCACCACGATGGACGACATCCTCGATCTGATGGAGGACGTCGCTACCGCTATCTCGCTGTACGACGTGCAGGCGGTGACCTCCGAAGCGAGCCAGTTGGCGCATATCTGCACGGCCACCTCCGAGCGTGTGCAGTTCGCCGTCAGCCTGCTGTCGGACATGAAGCAGGCGAGCCAGATCCTGAAGGCGTGCGAGGACATCGACCGTCTGGAATCGGAAGCCGACCGCGTGCTGCGCTCGGCGATGTCGAAGCTTTTCCGCGAAGAAGACAACGTCAAGACGCTGATCAAGCTGAAGGCCATTTACGAACTGCTCGAAACGATCACCGACAAGTGTGAGGACGTGGCGAACATCATCGAAGGCATCGTGCTGGAAAACGCATAATGCAATCGATACAACTCGCTATCTGGGTCGTCGCCGGCCTGGTTGCCGTCGCGCTGATTTTCGACTTCATGAACGGTTTCCACGACGCGGCGAATTCGATCGCCACGGTCGTGTCGACCGGCGTGCTGAAACCCCAGCAGGCCGTGGCCTTTGCGGCGGCATTCAACGTTATCGCGTATTTTGTGTTCCACCTGAAAGTGGCGCAAACGGTCGGCAAAGGCACGATCGATCCGAATATCGTTGACCACTACGTCATTTTTGGCGCGCTGGTCGGCGCGATCGGCTGGAACATCATCACGTGGCATTACGGTATTCCGTCCAGCTCGTCGCATGCGCTGATCGGTGGGCTGGTGGGCGCGGCGCTTGCCAAGTCGGGCTGGGGTTCACTCAATTTCGACGGGTTGATGAAGACGGTTACCTTCATTTTCATCTCGCCGCTGCTCGGTTTCGTACTCGGCTCGTTCTTCATGCTGGCGGTCTCGTGGATCTATTTCCGCACGCCACCGAGCAAGGTCGACCGGCGTTTCCGGCGTCTGCAACTTGTCTCCGCAGGTTTGTATAGCCTCGGCCACGGCGGTAACGATGCGCAGAAGACCATCGGCATCATCTGGATGCTGCTGATCGCGACCGGCTATGCCTCGTCGATCGCGGACGCACCGCCGCTGTGGGTGATCGGTGGCTGCTATCTGTCGATGGGTATCGGCACGTTGTTCGGCGGTTGGCGGATTGTCCGCACGATGGGCCAGAAGATCACCAAGCTGAAGCCGGTAGGCGGTTTTTGCGCCGAGACGGGCGGGGCGATCACGCTGTTCACCGCGTCGTGGCTCGGCATTCCAGTGTCCACCACGCATACGATTACCGGCGCGATCGTCGGTGTCGGCGCGACGCAGAAGTTGAGTGCGGTGCGTTGGGGGGTAGCGGGCAACATCGTCTGGGCGTGGATTCTGACGATTCCGGCCTCCGCAGCGCTCTCCGCGGCTGCCTGGTGGCTCGGCCACCGCTTCCTGTAAACGGCAAGTGCGGACGGCGAAGGCAGTCCGCACAATGCTCTGCCATGGAGCCCGGAGCCAAAAGCACCGGGCCGCACACCCCTAAAAGCTGCAAATAAAGCGCGCCACTCAAATCAGCGGCGTGCTGCCTCCATCCATCGGGACGATTGCGCCCGTCACATAGCTCGCGCGGCGGCTCGCCAGAAACAGCGCGACGTCAGCGATTTCCTCCGGTTTTGCATAGCGTCCGAGCGGCACCTTGGCCTGCCCGCGCGCCAGTGCGTCCGCGTTTTCGATGCCTTGCCGCGACGCTTCCAGCTTGACTGCTTCCTCGACGCGCTCGGTCAGCGTCGCCCCCGGATTGATTGCGTTGATGCGGATGCCGTAGCGCGCGTAGTAGTGGGCGAGGCCGACGGTGGCGAGCATCAGCGCGGCATTGGCGGCACCACCGGCGATATGGATATCGCTAGCGATTTTGCCGCCCATGCCGATGATGTTGACGATCGTGCCGGGTGCGGCGCCGTCGCCGGCCTTGACGCGCTCGGCCATGCGCCGCAGCACTTCCTGCTGCGGGTAGATGTAGGGGAAATATTTGGCTTCCATGGTGGCGCGGAACGCGTCGGCGTCCAGCGTTTCCGGGTCATAGCGGCGGGCTGCGCCGGCGCTGTTGATCAACACGTCGATGGGGCCGACGGCGGTGCTGACTTCCTCGACGATGTCCGCAGCACTGTGCGGTTCGTGCAGGTCGGCGCGAGTGCGATGCACGTGCAGACCCTCCTGCTTCAACTGTTCGTAAGCGCGCGCGAGATTGGCGGGGTCGCGCGAAACGATCGCGACCTTTGCGCCCTCGAGGGCGAACGCCCGGGCGCAGGCGAACCCGATCCCTTTGCTGCCGCCCGTGATTAATACCACCTTGTCATTCAGCCCGAGATCCATCGTTATCACCCGCTGTCGGAAGAATATCGATGACGATAGCAGATCGGCAGCGCAGCGGGGATGGGCAGGTTCCAGGTGCTGAGTGTGGGCGCTACCGGGAGACTGAATTCGAGCGGCACGGCCGTCGCTACGAGCAATGAGCCACGGTCTGAGCCGTTAGAAACTGCCGTTGGCAAAGCGCGCGATTGGATCGTCGGTGGTTTGCGTGGGGGCAGGGATGCCACGCGATGCGGTCGAGGCGCGCATGATCTGCACGCCCGCGTTCCCCTCGGCTTGACGAGCTTGTTGGGCCTGGCGCACGGCGACGGAAGCGGGTGGCGGCGGCTCGAACGCATCGGCAGCCGCGTCGATCGGATCAGGCGCGCGAGCCGTAACCGCTGGCGGTTCAGCACGCGCAGCCGCTGTCTGCTGATTCGCCGAGCCGGCAACAGCGTCATACGTACTCGCCTGAGCGGTCGGCACGGACCCCGGAGACACCGCACCTGCCGCGCGCGCTTGCATCTGCGCGGCGCTCATACCAGGCGGTGGGGGCTCGAACGGATCAGCTTGCGGTGCCGCAGTCGCGGCTACCGTAGGTTGGCCGGTTGCGGTCAACGGCGGACGAGTGGTCGCCGCGACACGCGCCGTTTGCTGTGGCGTCACAGGGTTCGCGGCATAGCCCGAAGCTTGCGCTGTCACCGCGGCACCCGCATAAGCCGGTGCCGACTGAGCCTGAGCCACCGGCGCGACACGCTCGGGTTGAGGCGCCGTCGCCTGATAGCTGGGCGTATCGAACGGTGCCGGTGTCGCAGCCGGAGCCGCCACCCGACGAATACCGTCGAAGCGCTTGGCCCAATACGGATTGGTCAGGTAGTCGAGCCGCACGGTGCCGCCCGTCGACGGCGCGTTAACAAAGCGCAGCTTGCCCACATAAATGCCGACATGCGAATGCGCGCGTCCGGTGGTGTTGAAGAAAATCAGATCGCCCGGCGCAATTTCATCCGGTTCGATCGATTCGCCGCGGCCGCTCATATCCGCGGTAGTCCGCGGCAGATTCACGGATGCAGCGCGTGACACCACATAGCGAACCAATCCACTGCAATCGAAGCCGCTATCGGGCGTATTCCCACCCCAGCGGTATGGAATGCCGACCAGACTCATCGCCTGGATTGAGATTTCCTCGCGACCGATGCTGTGGTCGACGAAATTCGGGAAACCCGGCGGCGGCGCATGATAGGCGCCGTTCGTGACCACGACCGATGAACCCGGCCCGCGCGACGTGTTTTGCGGCGCGCCGGCGCAAGCGGCGAGCAGCAAAACGGTCAGCAGCGAAAAGGCGAGTCGGCGCATGAAGACGAAGGGAGCGGTAAACGCTCGTTTAATGGCGGACGATTTCGGGATGGTAGCCCGTCGAACCTGGCTCAGGCAAGAATTCTTGATAACTCACTTGAAGTTTGTGCGCTAAGTGTTGCCCAGCGGGAACGTGTGCCCAATAAAAAAGCCACGTCCGGGCTGACCCGGACGCGGCTTCTAGCCGAAGCTAAAGCATTGAAACTTAAAGAATCTCCGACGCGTAATCCGCCAGGCGCGAGCGCTCGCCACGCGCCAGCGTCACATGCCCGCTGTGCGCCCAGCCTTTGAAGCGGTCGACCACGTACGTCAGGCCCGAACTGCCTTCCGTCAGGTAAGGCGTATCGATCTGCGCGATATTGCCGAGACAGATGATCTTCGTGCCTGGACCCGCGCGCGTGACCAGCGTCTTCATCTGCTTCGGCGTCAGGTTTTGCGCCTCGTCGATGATCAGATACTTGTCCACGAACGTACGGCCGCGCATGAAGTTCATGCTCTTGACCTTCAGGCGCGAGCGGATCAGTTCCTGAGTCGCGGCGCGGCCCCATTCGCCGGCGGCGTCGTCGGTTTTCTGCAGGACTTCGAGGTTGTCGTCGAATGCACCCATCCACGGCTGCATTTTTTCCTCTTCCGTACCCGGCAGAAAGCCGATGTCTTCACCGACCGGCACCGTGGCGCGCGTCACGATGATCTCGTTGTAGCGCTTGTCGTCGAGCACCTGTGCAAGACCGGCCGCGAGCGCGACCAGCGTTTTGCCGGTGCCAGCCTGACCCAGCAGCGTGACGAAGTCGATCTCCGGATTCATCAACAGGTTCAGCGCGAAGTTCTGCTCGCGATTGCGCGCCGTGATGCCCCACACGTTGTTCTTGTGGTGGCCGTAGTCGCGCAAGGTTTGCAGCAGCGCCGTCTTGCCGTTCAGCTCGCGCACCAGCGCATGAAACGTCGGCTCGCCGTTCTGCGGCTCCAGATAGACGAACTCGTTGACCAGCATCGAAGCGCACAGCGGACCCGTCACGCGGTAATACGTGGTGCCGGTTTTGGTGTCCTGCCAGCTTTCCATGCCCTTCGCGTGCTTGGTCCAGAAATCCTGGGGCAGCGCGCGGATGCCCGAGTACAGCAGATCGCTGTCTTCGAGTACCTGGTCGTTGAAGTAGTCTTCCGCGGGCAGGCCGAGTGCATGCGCCTTGATGCGCATGTTGATGTCTTTCGACACCAGCACGACCTGGCGATCCATCCGGTCGCGCTGCAACGCCCGCACCACGCCGAGAATCTGGTTGTCGGCCTTGCCTTCCGGCAGACCTTCGACCGGCTCGATGGCGTTGAGCTTGGTCTGGAAGTACAGGCGCCCGGACGCCTCACGGCTGCCGAGACGCGCAAGTGAAATGCCGTCCGAGATGTTGCCGGCGTTCGCCACCAACGCGTCCAGCGTGCGGCTCACCTGCCGCGCGTTGCGCGCGACTTCGGACATGCCCTTCTTGTGGTTGTCGAGTTCTTCCAACGTCATCATCGGCAGATAGACGTCGTGTTCCTCGAAACGGAACAGGCAGCTTGGATCGTGCATCAGCACGTTCGTGTCGAGCACGAAAAGCTTCTGCATTTCGAGCGGGTCTGCGGCTGCGCCGCGCTTCTTGCTGGTGCCGCGCGTGCTGGGTGCTGCGGCTGCGGGCGTGCTGGCGGCCGGGTCTTTCGCGCTTGGCGCGCGCGCGACGACCGGTTGCGATTTGGCCGCAGGCGTAGGAACGACCGCTGGTTCGGCTTGCGGACGGGTAGCGGGAACCGGTTGCAGCAAGGCGGCGGTCTGCTTCGATTTGCGACCGCGCGCGCCTGCGTCGCGCGCCGGTGCGGCTTGCTCGGCGGATGCAGACGCAGCAGGGGAGGCCGACGATGCCGGTACGGGCCGCAACGTGGTCGCGGCATTGGCGGCGTGCGCCATCGGTGTGGCGACGTTCGCGCGGCCGTAATCGGCCGACTCTGCTGATTCCCCTCCGACTGCCTGTTTCTTCGCGGCGGAGCGCGCCGGCGTGGCGGCTTTGGCCTTGTATTCGTCAGGCGGCAGGAGATTGCCGAGCTTGCTGGGGGGGGTAGGCAAAGGCATGGTTTCCCTCGAATTAATCGGGTCACATTTCGTGCGCCGCCTGTCGCATTCTGCCGGTGCCAGTGAGTGCGCACGCAGTTTGCGCCCGGAGGCGCGCATTCGGTCTAGAGATGCCGGTTCGCCTGGTTTTCGATCGGCTCCTTAACGGAAGCGCGTGGCCGAGTGAACGCACGGCCGCGCGCAATTAAAAAAGCCGCCGCCCCGGCGTACGGGACAAGCGGCTCGCCTTCGGTTATCGCGTTGCGCCTCATGACTTCGACGGAGCCGACAAAACGGCCGTCAAGTCTGGCGCAGCGACGAAAAGTGTGGGGTGGACAGGCACTCATTGGAACCCAATATAACGCGCCTCAAAGCGCTTGTACAGCCTCCAGAATGTCATCGACATGCCCTGGCACTTTCACGCCGCGCCACTCCTGGCGCAGCACGCCTTCGGCGTCGATCAGGAACGTGGAGCGTTCGATCCCACGCACTTCTTTGCCATACATTTTCTTCAATTTCATGACGCCGAAGAGCGCACACAAGGTTTCTTCCGGGTCCGAGATCAACGGAAACGGCAGTTCGAGCTTTGCCTTGAAATTGTCATGGGAGCGCAGGCTGTCGCGTGACACGCCGAGAATTTCCGCGCCGGCTTTCCTGAACTTCGGATACAGATCGCGGAATTGCAGACCTTCGGTCGTGCAGCCCGGCGTGTTGTCCTTCGGGTAGAAATACAGCACCACCTTCTTGCCCCGCAGCTTGGACAGCGTGATCTCGCCACCGGTAGCGGGGGCGGTAAAGTCGGGGATGGGTTGGTCGACTGCGATGGGCACGAGGTTCTCCGGTTGTTATGGCCGACGCCGCAGCATTTGCACTTGCAACTGCTGCGGCGTCGGCCTGGCATCGAGGCTTTCGGGGAGGGCGACTGGCGCGTGTGGTGGTCGCTCGCGCGGCGGTCGGGTCGTCAGTACGGGCTATGGATTGGCCAGTCAGAGCTGGACAATCAACTCGCCGGAGCGGCCTGGAATTTCGCCCCACGTAACAGGGTACGATGGCAGCGTGCTGCGGTCCAGCGTGGCGTAGTAATCACCCATGGTCGCGAAGGTGTGGCCTTGCGCGCGCCAGCCTTCCAGCAACTGCTCGAAAATCGGTGCGAGCTTTTGTCCTTCGAGTTCCGCGTGCAGCGTGAACACCTGATCGTGCGGATTGTTTTCGGTGTGCTTCAACATCCATGCGGCAACGTTGTGCTCATCGACCCCATCCACACCCAGCACTTCGTCGAGCGTGGGCAGCGTGGTGGGCATCTGCACGTGCGACAGTTGCCGGCCGTCGACCACCGGCAGATACGGCGAGTGGCCGCGCCCGTCGGACGCGTAGTGCATGCCCCACGCGTCGATCTGCTCGAACGCATGTCCGTTCATCTGCCAGCCCGCCGCACCGTGCGTGACGGGCGGCGCGCCGAAGATCGCGACGAAGCGGTTGAAGCTCTTCTGCATCTGCTTCTCGGTCCACTCCTGATCTTGCGAACGCACGTTGTCCTGCCAGTACACGTGGTCCCAGGTATGGATGCCGCATTCGAAACCGGCCTCGTGAATCGCGCGCATTTCCGCGGCGGTTTTCACGCCGATATCCGGGCCCGGCAGCAGCACGCCGTACATCAATTGCTTGATGCCGTAATGCTCGACCACCGAGGTACGCGACACCTTCTTCAGAAAGCCCGGCCGCAACACGCGGCGCATCGCCCAACCGGTGTGGTCGGGCCCGAGGCTGAAGAGGAAAGTGGCGCGCGCCTTGAAGCGGTCGAAGATGCGCGCGAGATTCGGCACGCCTTCGCGGGTGCCGCGCAGCGTGTCGACGTCGATCTTCAGGACGATACGAGCCAAGGATCAGGCCTTATTGTTGTTCGACGAGGGCGCGAGCTTCGGCGACGTGGCCGCGATACGCTTCGAAAATCTTGCGCAGCGCTTCGTCGAAGGTCGACTTCGGCGCCCAGCCGAGTTCCTGCATCGTGTTGTCGATCTTCGGCACGCGGTTCTGCACGTCCTGGTAGCCCGCACCGTAGTACGCGCCCGAGGACGTTTCGACCAGTTGCACCTTCTTGGCCAGCTCGGCGTATTCCGGGAATTCGGCGGCCAGCGTCAGCATCTTGTGCGCGAGCTCGCGCACCGAGAAGTTGTTGGTCGGGTTGCCGATGTTGTAGATCTTGCCCGTGGCGACGCCGTCCTTGTTTTCGATGATCTTCATCAGCGCGCCGATGCCGTCGTCGATATCCGTGAACGCGCGCTTTTGTGCGCCGCCGTCCACGAGGCTGATGTTCTCGCCGCGCACGATATGGCCGAGGAACTGCGTGACCACGCGCGAGCTGCCTTCCTTCGGCGTGTAGATCGAATCGAGGCCCGGGCCGATCCAGTTGAACGGACGGAACAGCGTGAAGTTCAGGCCTTCCATGCCGTAACCCCAGATCACGCGGTCCATCAACTGCTTGGAGCACGCGTAGATCCAGCGCGGCTTGTTGATCGGGCCATACGACAGTTGCGACTCTTCCGGATCGAACTGCTCGTCCGTGCACATGCCGTAGACCTCGGAGGTCGACGGGAACACGAGGTGCTTGCCGTACTTGACGGCCGAACGCACGATCGGCAGGTTCGCTTCGAAGTCGAGTTCGAACACGCGCAGCGGCTGCTTCACGTACGTGGCGGGCGTGGCGATCGCGACCAGCGGCAGGATCACATCGCACTTCTTGACGTGATACTCGACCCACTCCTTGTTGATCGTGATGTCGCCTTCGAAGAAGTGCATCCGCTCATGGTTGATCAGGTCACCCAGACGTTCGGTCTGCATGTCCATCCCGAAGACTTCCCAATCGGTCGTTTCGAGAATGCGTTTGGACAGGTGATGGCCGATAAAGCCGTTCACACCCAGAATCAGGACTTTTTTCATGAGTAACGGGGAGTTTCGAGGGGAGTTTGGATGAGCCGGGCGAATTCGGCCGCGGTGACAACGGTTTCGTTGCCGTCATGCTGGTGCCGCAATTCGTGGATGGCGATCGAGCGACCGTCGCCGCATATCGCAAAAACGGCATTATCGCTTACGTGCAGGCCCGGGGGCAAATCCGAGCGAAGCGCGCCGGGCGTAGCCAGACGCGCGCGGGCGACGATGAAGCGGTGGCCTGCGATATCGGTGAATGCGCCGGGATAGGGCGGCGCGACCGCGCGGATCAGGTTGTAGACCTGTTGCGCGGGTTGCGTCCAATCGATCCGGCCGTCTTCCGGCTTGCGCCCGCCGTAGTAGCTGCCGTGCGTCAGATCGTTCGGCAGATGCGGCGCTTCGCCCGCCAGCAAGGCCGGCAGCACGCGCCACAGGGTCTGTTCTGCGGCCACCGTGACTTTGTCGAACACTTGCGCGGCGGTGTCGTCGGGCAGGATCGGCACCGGCGTTTGCGCGATGATCGCGCCCGCGTCGGGCTTGGCAGCCATTTCGTGCAGCGTCGCGCCGGTTTCGGTTTCGCCGTGGATCACCGCCCAGTTGGTCGGCACGCGGCCGCGGTACTTCGGCAGAAGCGAGCCGTGCATGTTGTAAGCGCCCCGTGCGGCGAGCGCCAGCAGGTCGACCGGCAACATGTGGCGGTAGTAGAACGAGAAGATGAAGTCCGGACGCGCGGCGCTGACCGCGGCGCGCAGTTCCGGGCTCTTCGGATCGGCCGGCGTGACGACCGGAATGCCGTGCTCGGCCGCAACCGAGGCGACGCTGCCGAACCAGATGTTTTCGGTCGGACTGTCCTCATGCGTGACGACCAGCGCCACGTCGACGCCACGCGCGAGCAGCACCTGCAGGCAGCGCACGCCGACGTTGTGATACGCGAATACGACGGCGCACGGCTTCATGGATTCGGGCCCTGATCGATCAGCGGCGCGGCCTGCACGGCCTGCACGACCGCCTGACGCGGCGCTTCGGTCACGGTGGTGCCGTCGCGCTGCTCGAGAATCGTCTGCACCAGATAACGCGGACGCGCGCGCACCTGCTGATAAATCCGGCCGATGTATTCACCCAGCAGGCCCAACGCGAAGATGATCACGCCAAGCAGGAAGAAGATAACAGCGAACAGCGTGAACACACCTTGCACTTCCGCGCCGATGATGAAGCGGCGAATCAGCAGCAGCACGAACAGTGCCGCGGATCCGAGCGACAGGATCACGCCGATGAACGACAGCCATTGCAGCGGCACCACCGAGAAGCCGGTGACGAGGTCGAAATTCAAACGGATCAGCGAATACAGCGAGTACTTCGATTCGCCGGCAAAACGCTCTTCGTGCGCGACTTCGATCTCGACCGGGTTCTGCGCGAAGGTGTACGCGAGCGCCGGAATGAAGGTGTTGATTTCACCGCAGCGATTGATCGTGTCGATGATGTGCCGGCTGTACGCGCGCAGCATGCAGCCCTGGTCGGTCATCTTGATGCGCGTAATGCGCTCGCGCAGACGGTTCATCGCGCGCGACGCCTTGCGGCGCCACAAGCTGTCCTGGCGTTGCAGACGGATCGTGCCAACGTAGTCGTAGCCTTCGCGCATCTTGTTGACCAGCTTGGCGATTTCCTCCGGCGGATTCTGCAGGTCGGCGTCGAGCGTAATCACGATCTCGCCGCGCGACTGCTCGAAGCCCGCCAGAATCGCCATATGCTGGCCGTAGTTGCCGTTCAGCAGGATCACGCGGGTCGTGTCGGGCCGCGCGCGGAACTGCTCGGCGAGCAGGGCGGCGGATTTGTCGCGGCTGCCGTCGTTGATGAAGATCACTTCATAGCCGGTGCCGAGCGCGTCGAGCGCCGGGTAGAGGCGCGCGAACAGCGCGGCCAGCCCGGCTTCCTCGTTGTACACCGGGATGATGATCGACACTTCCGGTGCGACGGCGCGATGTTCCGAATAAATCATTTCCGCTTATTTTCCGTATTGTTCGCAAATTTCATTGACCGCGCGGCAGACCCGCTCCACGTCGCCCTCGTTCATCAGCGTGAACAGCGGCAGCGTGACGGTGGTGGCGCCGTAGCGCTCCGCATGCGGGAACATGCCTTCCTTGAAGCCGCGCGCACGGTACAGCGAGAACAGGTGAATCGCCGGGTAGTGCACGCCCGAACCGATGCCGCGTTCCTTCAACTGGCCCATGAAGCCCGCGCGGTCGATCGACAGCTTTTCGAGCGGCAGCGTGATCTGGAACATGTGCCAGTTGCTGTTTTCGAAGTCGGCAAACGGCAGGCCGATGCCCAGCTTGACCGCCGCGCCGCCTTCGAGCCCGGCGAAATAGGCGCGCACGAGCTTTTTGCGCTGTGCGAGGAAACGCTCCAGATGCGGCAGTTGGCCGAGGCCGACGCGCGCGGCGACGTCCGTCAGGTTGTATTTGCCGCCCAGCACGTCGCAGTCCATGCCGTCGAAGCCGGTGCGAGTGATGCCTTGCAGGCGGTACTTCTGCGCGAGGATCGCTTCTTCCTCGTTGTTCAGCACCAACGCGCCGCCTTCGATCGAGGTCAGATTCTTGTTCGCGTGGAAGCTGAACGAAACCATATCGCCGAGTTTGCCGATGCGCTCGCCTTTCCACGTCGAGCCGAACGCCTGCGCGGCGTCTTCGATCACGCGCAGCTTGTGGGCGCGGGCGATTTCATACAGTCGGTCCATGTCGACCGGCAGGCCCGACAGATACACCGGAATGATCGCCTTGGTGCGCGGCGTGATGGCCTTTTCCAGCAGATCGAGGTCGATGTTGCGGGTGACAGGATCGATGTCGACGAACACCGGCGTCGCGCCGACTTCGTAGACCACATTGCTGGTCGCGACCCACGAGGCGGGTGTGGTGATGACCTCGTCGCCTTCGCCCACGCCGGCGATACGCAGGCCGATTTCGAGCGTCGCGGTGCCGGAATTGAACGTGCGCACCGGACGGCCGCCGCAGAACTCCGACAACGCCGCTTCGAACTTCTGGTTCTGCGGGCCGGTCGTGATCCAACCGGAGCGGAGCACGTCGGCGACGCCCTGAATCGTCTCTTCATCGATCTCAGGTTTGACAAACGGCAAAAACGGGACTGTTGACTGGCTCATGAATGCTTCGCTCGATTGAAAGGGGCGCAACCCGAAGGGCGCGAAGTAGATCACAAACTACGCGCAAACCCAAGGCCACGACTAAAAAAGGGCGCAACCGCCAAGCTTACCGCGGCCAAGCTTACGTTTTACTTATCCGGCGACGGTGCCCAGCTTTCCGCATCTTTTTCCGCCGGCATTTTCGCGGCGCGCATCAGTGCCGGCAATAAACGGTAATAAATCGTGCCCGGCACAGCACTGCCGGGGCCGTGCCGCCTAGCTGCGCGCCAGGACGACCACGCCGATCAGGATGACACCGATCCCCACCAGCTTCTGTACCGACATCACTTCGCCGAATAGATACCACGCCGCGAACGCGTTGACGACGTATCCGAGCGACAACATCGGATAGGCGATCGACACATCCACCCGCGAGAGTCCGATCACCCATACGCCCACGCTGATCACATAACAGGCCAGCCCGCCAATGATCGGCGGTTGGGTCGCGAGGCGAAAGGCGATGGGCAGGATGTTCGCACGGGTGAATTCGAAGTGTCCAACGGCATTCGTTCCGGCTTTGAGCAGCAACTGCGCACCGGCGTTCAACGTGACGCCTGCGAGGATACAAAAGAGCGAAATCGGGTTCATCGAACGGTCAGTTCCTGAGATGGGGTCATTGTTGTGGTTTTTCCACTGGCGCGGGTGCGTCGGGCGCCGCCACGGGCTTCGTCACCACCACCCGGCGCGAGTCGCGCGCGATCACCTGCATCGGCAGCCCCTCTTTGAGCAGCCTGTCGTAAGTCGACGGCGGGATCAGCGCGAGCGCATAGCGATCGGCCTTCCAGCGCTCGACCCACGCATCGACCGTCGGCACCCATTTCTGCGGTTCGACGGATATACCGAACGCCAGTTCGTCCGGATGTTCGACCATGATCATCGTGTGGTCGGCGTAGAACGGCATCGTATGGTCGAGCACGCCGACCGAGTAGAACGGCGTATCGGCCGGCAACTTCGCGATTTCGGCCTTGATCGCGGGCGCGAGCGGCGCGCCGGAACTCAGGCGACCGAACACGTCGTGACCCGTGCCGGCGATCGTGCCGAGCAGCAGCCACGCCGCGCCAAAGCTCGCGACGGCGCCAAGGGTGCCGACGCGGCTGCGGCGGTTCAGCCACAGCGCGAACAGCGTGACCACGAAGGCGACGCCGAGCGCCGCCAGCACCCAGGTGCGGTATTCGACGTACAGCTCGGTCGGGTTGCGCGCGTTGCCGAAGCGCCCCATGAACATCGCGGCAAACGCGGCCACGACGAGAAACAACGCATAGCCGGCCAGATGGCGGCGCAACTGGTCACGTGTGACGAGCGGCAGGTACATGCCGATAAGCAGGGCGATCGGCGGCGCGATCGGCAGCGTGTACGAAAGCAGCTTGGAGTGAGAAGCGCTGAAGAACAGAAAGATGAACGCGGTCCATACCAGCATCAGCGTGACCGGCGCGAAGCCGTTCGGCTGGCGCGGCAAGCGCCACGCATGGCGCACGCTCTGGAAGGTCACCGACAACCACGGCAGGAAGCCGACCAGCAGCACCGGCACGAAATAGTAGAACGGCCCGGGGCGGTTCTGTTCAGGCGTCAGATAGCGCTTGAACTGTTGAACGATGAAGAAGAAGTTCAGGAATTCCGGGTTGCGCTGCTGCACGAGTACGAACCACGGCGTGACGATCGCGAAGAACACGATCAGGCCGCCGATCAGATGCAGACGCTTCCATACGGCCCAGTCGCGTGCGACGAGGGTGTACAGCACCAGCACCGCACCCGGCAGGATCACGCCGACGAGGCCCTTGGACAGCACCGCCAGCGCCATCGCCCCCCAGCACACCCACATCCATGCCCGTACGTTGGCCGTCGGCAGGTTGGGGCGCTGCGCCAGCAGCAGCGCGCAGAGCGTCAGCTCCATCCAGAACGACAGGCCCATGTCGAGCGTGTTGAAGTGGCCCATCAGGTTCCAGTACGGCGACGTGGCCAGCGCGATCGCCGCGAACACGCCGGTCGCCGCATTGAACACGCGCGCCCCGGTGAAGCCGATCAACAGCACGCCGGCAAAGCCCGTCAGCGCGGTGTAGAGCCGCGCCTGCCATTCGCCGATGCCGAACCACGCGAACGTGAGCGCGTTGAGCCAGGTTTGCAGCGGTGGCTTCTCAAAATACTTGTAGCCGTTGTAGCGCGGCGTGATCCAGTCGCCGGTGACGAACATTTCGCGCGCCATTTCGGCGTAGCGGCCTTCGTCGCTCGGCAGCAGATGCCGCCAGCCGAGCGGCACGAACCAGATTACGGCGAGGGCCAGCACCAGCAGCAGGATCGTGGTGCGGTTGAGCGGTAGCCTCGTCGGCGTATCGTTCATGAATTTCAACCTTTTTGGCGACGCCGCGTGGGCAGCGAGGCAGTGTTATTTGAAAATGGCGATCGCCAGCATGGCGCCAATGGCGCGCAGTGTACGTTATCGGCCGTGGCGCGGCCAGGGCGCGCGGCCGGTCCGGCGATGCGCACGCGGCGGCTGCCATGCCCGACGGCCGGTGCCGGCACGTCAGGCAAACACCCGCTGCTTGGCGCCACTAGGCTTCGATCAGCAACGCGGCCGCGACCTTGCGGCCCTCGGCCATCAGAATGTTGTAGGTGCGGCAGGCGGCCTTGAAGTCCATCGTTTCGACGCCGATGCGTTTGGCGGTGAGCGCGGCCGTCAGGCGCGGATGGGGGAAGCGCAGCCGCTCACCGCTGCCGAATATGACCACTTCGGGCGCGGCGTCCACCAGCATGGCGAAGTGCTCGGCGCTCAGGTCTTCGAACGAGGAGACAGGCCAAGGGATGACGGGGGCTTCCGGCAGCAGGAGAATGCTGCCGACGTGGCGCACCAGATTGATTTCGACATAGCCGGCGCCGTAACCGGTGACGGTGTTGAGGGCGCCGCTGGAATCCTGATGTAATTTCAAATTCGTTTTCCGAAGTCGTCGTGAGACATCATGCGTGTTGGCGGCCTGACCTGGCAGAACGGAAGCAGGGCGGTTTGACGCGAGCGGGACACGCGAGTGGCACAGCGAGTAACACAGAAGCGGCCGAAAAGGCTTGCCGATGCGGTTGGTGCATTGCGGAAGTCGGCCAAAATCCGCTAAATTATAACTTTTTGTGCGACGCGAGTCGCATCGACTGGACGGCGTAAGCCGTCCCATTGGTGGCACCTTGTGGTCACCCCTGTGTAGCAAGAGCGATAACCGGTGCAGTTTAGCTGGGAATCGTTGCCGTAGATGGCCGTCGATACTTGTATCGAAGGTCGTAATTGCATTGACCTGATTACCGTCAGGTTCCGCCCCGTCAGCGGCTTCAACTCCGCTGACAAAGCGGATTGTTGTTTGTAATTCCCATGCCCTTGGGTTGCGGATTGCTGCAAGCACGAGCGCAAGCTCGGTGTGTCATTGTTCGACTCGCCAGAACCTTGGCGAGGTAGTGAACCTGCTATGCGACTAGCAGTAGCCTAGGAGGACATGCGTCACTGGCGACGGTGAGGTGTGAAGCTTCTCCGACAATGTAGCCCCCGGACGTTTCGGGCAAGCGGTAGTTGCGAAATTAACGCTTGGAGACTCCCAGCAGCAACGGGGTCGAGGAGCTAGGCTGGCTGATACGGTTAATGTACGTGAACTGCTGATAAACCTCGTTAATAATGCTGTGCCTAAGCTGCTGCGCGGCACTGACCAAAATGGTGTGTGGTCGGACAATCCGTTAGAAGGTCGGATTGCGTCGTCATTAGATCACCGGGGAATAGGCGGAACCTACGTCAGTCGTGTGACATGCCGGGAACGCGGTAAGCCTGTATGGTTGCCCGCCATTGGTGGGCAGGCGAACCGTAAGGGACGCTGTTGACTGTGCAGGTATGGGAGGACGGAAAAAGCGAACGCCGGGCTGTAATGGTTCGGATAGAGGTTGCGACATCACCTCGCGCGAAAGCGGGCAGACTTCCGTCTGGTCTACCGTCGCAAGATGGCTGACTAACC